>JADILX010000068.1 GCA_017695025.1 Candidatus Cryptobacteroides excrementavium | reverse complement strand
TGGTGCAGGTGCCGGAGCAGCCGGAGCGGCTGCCGGTGCGCTCTGCACTGCAGGAGCCGCCGTCTGGGCAGGCTGTACGGATATCGGTGCAGACCCGCTGCCGAGTTCCACTTTATAGTTGGCCACGACCGTCACATCTGCCACATTCCCGTCAACAGAATTGATGGTCACATTGTATTCGTTGCCGTTGATCTTGAAGTTGTATTGTTTCATCTCTTCAGTTTTTATTCGTGTTGTTTTTATAGCCCTGGACTTTCCCGTGGGTATGACATCGGGAAATGGTCATTTCCTCCTTTCGGGAAGTTGTCGCAGGGTGGCATATCTTGATGTCCATGGCGTCTTTTCCTGCCTTATCGTGATGACAAGGCTCTCCTGGTCGTGGACACCGTCATCCATGCAACGGTCGAGCGCCATCGCAATCGCTGCGCAGATTTCGCCTCCTATGCCCTTGTCAAGGGTGGCGCCAAGTTCGAATGCTTTTTCTGGAGTCAATTCATTCATTTCGCTTCTGCTTTAAATGTTGATGGAAGACATGGCGTCCTGACAGTTGCGGGGCGCCAATGCCCTCCAGTTCTTCTAAAGAGGCAGGTTGTCGTGCTTCTTGGCAGGGTTTGTCTGCTTCTTGCCGGCGAGTTGCTCAAGGGCGCGGATTACGCGGAACCTTGTGTTGCGTGGCTCGATGACATCATCGATGTAGCCATAACTTGCTGCCTGGTAAGGATTGCAGAAAAGATCGTCGTACTCTTTCTTCTTCTCTTCTGCGACGCGGGCCTTTTCTGCCGGGTCTTCGATTGCCTTGATGTCCTTTGAATAGAGGATTTCCACGGCTCCGTCTGCTCCCATCACAGCAATGTTTGCAGATGGCCATGCATAGTTGATGTCACCGCGCAATTGCTTGCAGCTCATGACGATGTGGGATCCTCCGTAGGACTTCCTGAGGGTTACGGTCACCTTAGGGACAGTGGCCTCGCCGTATGCGTAGAGCAGTTTTGCCCCGTGCACGATGATGCCGCCGTACTCCTGCTGTGTCCCGCAGAGGAAGCCTGGTACATCCACAAGTGTCACGAGAGGGATGTTGAATGCATCGCAGAAACGCACGAAGCGTGCAGCCTTGCGGGATGCATTGATGTCAAGGACTCCTGCGAGAATCTTCGGCTGGTTGGCAACTATACCTACTGAACGGCCGTTCATGTGGGCAAATCCTATGATGATGTTCTTAGCCCAGTTCTTGTGTATCTCGAAGAATTTGCCGTCATCGACTATGCTGCCGATGACCTTGTACATGTCGTATGGCTTGTTGGGGCTGTCAGGGATGATGTCGTTGAGGCTGTCATCAACTCTCCCTGCAGGATCATTGGTCGGCACGAATGGAGCCTCCTCCATATTGTTCTGCGGAATGAAACTGAGGATATCCTTGATAATCTGTATACCCTCCTGCTCATTTTCGGCTGCAAAATGTGCCACTCCGCTCTTGGCTGCATGGACACTTGCGCCTCCGAGTTCCTCCTGTGTCACGACTTCTCCGGTCACTGTCTTCACTACACCAGGGCCTGTAAGGAACATGTAGGAGGTATTCTTTACCATGATATTGAAGTCCGTGAGGGCAGGGGAGTAGACTGCTCCTCCTGCACATGGCCCGAAAATACCTGAAATCTGAGGCACGACTCCTGATGCGAGTATGTTGCGCTGGAAAATCTCCCCGAAGCCTGCAAGGGCACAGATGCCTTCCTGGATACGTGCTCCGCCGGAGTCATTGAGCCCGATGCAAGGTGCACCGTTCTTGATGGCCATGTCCATCACTTTGCAGATCTTCTGGGCCATTGTCTCGGACAGCGAACCTCCGGACACAGTGAAATCCTGTGCAAACACATATACGAGTCTTCCGTCTATGGTGCCCTGACCTGTCACTACACCGTCCCCGTCAAACTTCGTCTTTTCCATGCCGAAGTTGGTGCAACGGTGCTGTACGAACATGTCATACTCCTCAAAACTGCCTTCGTCAAGAAGCATTGCAATCCTTTCACGGGCAGTGAACTTGCCTTTGGCATGCTGAGCGTCTATCCTTTTCTGGCCTCCACCCATGCGGGCCTTGGCCCTGCGCTCGACAAGTTCCTTGATCTTTTCCTGTTGAATACTCATAGCCTGTATTTTAAAGTATTGTTGTTAATTGTTTCTTACACCAAATCATGCAAATATATATTCTTTTTTTCAAATATCTGCCGAAAGCATGCATAAAAGAACCGGGATGGCGTGTCAGGCGTTCCGGAGCCATCAGTCCGGCCTAAGACAGAAGTCAAGCCGGGCTGTTGCGGATTAAAAATAATTCCATATCTTTGTTACCGGTCTAATCCTAACTCATGATTCAAGAATGAAAATATTGACAATCGGGGATCTGAACGCCGTCAGGGAACGGGCAGCGAAGATACTCCTGCCAAGGGAGGAAAGCAACAGGTCGGCAGACGGAAAGTGCTGCGGACTGGATACCGGGACCGGACACATGCAGATTCTGATCTGCGGCGGAACAGGGTGCAAGGCTTCCTCAAGCCATCTTATCTATGAAAAAATCCGGGAACTTCTGGAGGAAAAGGGTGTCGCCGACAGGGTGGAGGTGATCACGACGGGGTGCTTCGGCTTCTGCGAGAAAGGCCCTGTGGTGAAAATGATACCGGACAATACATTCTATACACAGGTTACGCCGGATGATGCCGCTGATATTGTCAATATGCATGTCATCGGGGGACAGAAAGTAGGGCGCCTGCTGTATGTCGACCCGAAGTCCGGGGAAAGCGTGAGCGACTCGAAGCATATGGACTTCTACCGGAAACAGATGCGTGTCGCCTTGCGCAACTGCGGCTTCATTGACCCGGAGAACATTGAGGAATATATAGCCAGGGACGGATATGCAGCCCTTGCCGACAGTCTCCTGAACAGGACTCCGGAGGAGGTCATCGACGAGGTGACGCGGTCCGGGCTGAGGGGGCGCGGAGGCGGAGGATTCCCTACAGGTGTCAAGTGGGGCTTTGCAAGAAAAAGCGTATCCGACATAAAATATGTTGTCTGCAATGCCGATGAGGGAGACCCCGGCGCGTTCATGGACCGCTCCATCATGGAGGGGGACCCGCACTCGATAGTCGAGGCCATGGCAATATGCGGCTATTCGATAGGCTCTTCCAAGGGGCTTGTATATATCAGGGCTGAATATCCTCTTGCCATCCACAGGCTCAGGACAGCCATTTCACAGGCCAGGGAATACGGCCTGCTCGGAGAGAATATCCTCGGGAGCGGCTTCAGTTTCGACATAGAGATCCGCTATGGTGCCGGGGCCTTTGTGTGCGGGGAGGAGACGGCCCTCATCCATTCGATGGAGGGCAAGCGCGGAGAGCCTACGATGAAGCCTCCGTTCCCTGCAGAGTCCGGCTATCTCGGGAAGCCTACCAATGTCAATAATGTGGAGACTTTCGCCAATATCCCTGTCATACTGACAAAAGGGGCAGGCTGGTTCTCTTCAATAGGCACTGAAAAGTCCAAGGGGACAAAGGTCTTTGCCCTTGCCGGGAAAATCAACAATGTCGGTCTGATAGAGGTGCCGATGGGCACCACCCTGCGTGAAGTCATATATGAGATCGGCGGAGGCATAAAGGGAGGCAAGAAATTCAAGGCGGTACAGACTGGAGGCCCTTCAGGAGGCTGTCTTACCGAGAAGCATCTCGATATTCCGATTGACTTCGACAATCTCCTCGCCGAGGGCTCTATGATGGGCTCCGGAGGAATGATAGTCATGGATGAAGATGACTGTATGGTGTCCGTGGCGAGGTTCTATCTTGACTTTACCGTTGAAGAGTCATGCGGGAAATGTACCCCATGCCGTATCGGTAACAAGCGGCTGCTTGAGACATTGAACAAGATTACCGACGGACGCGGTACAGAGGAGGACCTGAAGACCCTGTCCACTCTCGGGAAAGTGATTAAGGATACTGCCCTGTGCGGACTGGGCCAGACTTCGCCCAATCCTGTGCTGTCTACCCTGAACCATTTCCATGAGGAATATCTGGAGCATGTCCGCGACCACAAGTGCCGGGCGAAGCAGTGCAAGGCTCTGCTCACATATGTCATCAATCCTTCATTGTGCATAGGATGTCATCTGTGTGCGAAGAACTGTCCTGCGGATGCCATCATAGGGGATGTGCGCAAGCCGCATGTCATCAACCCTGCAAAGTGCGTGAAGTGCGGCATGTGTATGGCACGCTGCCGGTTCAAGGCAATCACAGTATCATGATTATGAAATCCGTTTCTGACTTAATCTGATTGATTCTATGGAAGAAAAACAGTTGACACTCCAGATAGACCACCATTTTGTGACCGTGCCTGAAGGCACCACCATACTTGAGGCGGCGCAGAAGATAGGCATCGATATCCCCACCCTCTGCCATATAGATCTGAAGGGCACATGCATAAAGAACAACCCTGCTTCCTGCAGGATATGTGTAGTGGAGATAGAAGGACGGAGGAATCTCGCCCCCGCATGTGCTACCCGATGCACTGAAGGCATGGTTGTGCGGACAAGTACTCTCAGGGTGATGAATGCCCGCAAGATTGTGGCTGAACTCATCCTGTCTGACCATCCGAATGAATGCCTGACTTGTCCGAAGGCGGGAAACTGCGAACTGCAGAACCTTGCCCTCCGTTTCAATATAAGGGAGATGCCGTTCAATGGAGGTGAACTCTCTCCACGCAAGAGGGAGGTGACGGCCTCGATAGTGCGGAATATGGACAAATGCATATTCTGCCGCAGATGCGAGAGCGTATGTAATGATGTCCAGACGGTGGGTGCTCTCGGAGCCATCAGGAGAGGTTTCAACACGACAATCGCCCCTGCTTTCGACAAGATGATGACCGAAAGCGAATGTACATATTGCGGCCAGTGTGTGGCCGTCTGTCCTGTAGGGGCATTGACAGAGCGTGACCATACCAACAGGCTTGTAGAAGACCTCGCAGACCCGGACAAGGTGGTCATAGTGCAGACAGCACCTGCAGTGAGGGCTGCCATAGGTGAGGAGTTCGGGCTTCAGCCCGGGACACTTGTCACCGGGAAGATGGTGGCCGCATTGAGGGAACTCGGCTTTGACTATGTCTTTGACACAGACTTTGCCGCTGACCTCACCATCATGGAGGAAGGGGCGGAGATGCTCTCCAGGCTCACAGGATATCTCAATGGAGACAAGTCCGTAAGGCTCCCGATCCTCACATCATGCTGTCCTGCGTGGGTCAATTTCTTCGAGCACCAGTTCCCGGACCTGCTGGACATACCGTCTACCGCACGGTCCCCCCAGCAGATGTTCGGCTCAATAGCCAAGACATGGTGGGCTGAAAAAATCGGCATCCCGCGCGAGAAACTTGTGGTGGTGTCCATCATGCCTTGCCTCGCAAAGAAATACGAGTGCGACAGGGAGGAATTCAAGACCGGAGGCAATCCGGATGTGGACTATTCAATATCCACAAGAGAACTTGCGAGGCTCATAAAGCGGGCAAACATCAGTTTTACCCTGCTGCCTGACATGGATTTTGACCAGCCTTTGGGGGCTTCTACAGGGGCAGGAGTCATTTTCGGCACTACAGGCGGGGTTATGGAGGCTGCCCTCAGGACAGTGTACGAACTTTATACCGGCAAGACTCTGAAATCCGTCAATTTCCAGTCAGTCAGAGGTATGGAGGGTGTGAGACGGGCCACGGTGGATCTGGACGGATTTGAACTCAAGGTCGGCATAGCGCACGGGCTTGGCAATGCCAGGCATCTTCTTGAGGATATCCGCCATGGGCGCAACGAGTACCATGCGATAGAGATAATGGCATGTCCCGGAGGATGTATAGGCGGTGGCGGGCAGCCTCTGCACCATGGCAATTCTGCCGTGCTTTATGCCAGGGCGAATGCACTGTACAGGGAAGATGCCGGAAAGACAATCCGCAAGTCGCACGAGAACCCGTTCATCAAGACCCTGTATCAGGAATATCTCGGGAAACCGCTCAGTGAGAAGGCGGAGCACCTGCTGCACACCCATTATTTCAACAGGTCTATGTAAGGCCCGTATCCCGTAATATTGAAGGGCTGACGTTAAACAGAATACAAGAGAGATATGCCAGATATAAAACTTCCTTGCGATGTGGCCGACAAGGTCAATGCAATCTGTGATGCCCATGGAAACAATCCGGGCGAACTCATAAATATCCTGCATGAGGCCCAGCATCTGATGGGGTATCTTCCTGAGGAGATGCAGAGGATGATCGCCAGAAAACTCAATATCCCTGTGTCCAAAGTCTACGGGGTGGTGACTTTCTATGCGTTCTTCACGATGACTGCCAAGGGGAAATATCCGATATCCGTGTGCATGGGCACCGCCTGTTATGTGCGCGGGGCAGAGAAACTGCTGGAAGAGTTCAAGCGCGTCCTCGGAATAGATGTGGGGGGGACCACTCCGGACGGGAAATTTTCTCTCGACTGTCTCCGGTGTGTGGGGGCATGCGGCCTTGCCCCTGTGGTGATGATAGGCGACAAGGTCTATGGCCGTCTGCAGCCGATAGACGTCAGACGGATTCTTGACGAACTGGAATAGCCACTTTCCCGAGAATCCCTTTTGCCCATGCGATTGTCATACCGTAGTTGGTGATGGGGGTATTCTGCCTGCGTGCGGATGCGATTCTTTCCATCATCAGTTTCCTGCTGAACATGCAGGCCCCGCAATGTATGACGATATCATATCCTGTGAGGTCATCCGGAAAGTCTGTCCCGGCAACAATGTCTATACGGATTGAGTCCCCGAACCGTCTCCTCAGCATCTCCGGTATCTTTACCCTTCCGATGTCTTCGGATGCCGGGGCATGTGTGCAGGCTTCGGCTATAAGCACGTGTGATGACGGTGACAGTCTGCCGAGGGCTTCTGCGCCTTCCATAAATGCCCGTATGTCTCCCTTGTAGCCTGCAAACAATATTGAGAATGATGTAATCATGCTTTCCTCAGGCTTTCTGTCCCATACTTGCTGGAATGCCTGGGAGTCTGTGATAATGAGGTGAGGCGGCTGTGTCAGGCTGCGCAGTGCATCGTCCATGGTCTCCGGAGTGCAGCATATGGCAGTACATTTCTTGTCGAGAAGTTCCCGGATTGTCTGGACCTGTGGCAATATCAGCCTTCCTTTCGGCGCTTCCATGTCCTGGGGCATCACGAGCAGGACCGTGTCCCCTCCTTTTGCAAGGGAGCCTGTTATTGAGATGTCCCCATGCTCTGCTGGGAGTTTCCCGGAAATGGCAGAATATATCTTTTCAATCCCGTTCCCGGTCAATGCATTCAGGATGACAGGCGGCTCTCCCGCGGTGTCCATGACTGCCTTTTCTCTCCCGTGCCTGTCAGGAAGACCTTCCGCCGGACAGCCCGGGTTGAGCACCGGAATCACCGGGATTCCCGTGGTGCATATTCTCCTGTACCACGCTTTTTCCTCCCCGTCGCAGCAGGTGAAAATGTAGATGGCAATGTCTGCGCCCGAGACTGCTTTCATCGTACGTTCCACCCTCATCTTCCCGAGGGCCCCGTCATTGTCATCGATGCCGGCAGTGTCTATAAACAGACACGGCCCGATACCGGGTATTTCCATGGCTTTTCTTACCGGGTCGGTGGTCGTCCCGGGGACAGCGGATACGACTGATGTCTCCTGTCCTGTCAGCGCATTGACAAGGGTGGACTTGCCGCTGTTTCTCTTTCCTATGATGACGATGTGGAGCCGCTCCGATGCTGGTGCGGATGCCGTCAGCGCGGATGCGCACTCTTTTCTGCCGGTGAGGCTGTCTTTATTTGATGTGTCCATGCCGTTCAGAATCTGAAGTCCCGTCTTCCGTTTTCTATTTCCTTTAGCCGTCTGACCGTGAGTTCCCGCACTTTGTCGCTTTTTATGCCTGAAAGTTCTTTGCCAATCAGCCCGAGACCTTTTTCTTTTGTGCGTGGAGATGCATAGTCCTGTAGATACTCCATGAGTGTCAGCAGTGCGTTCGGCTGGCAGCAGTCGGCAATCTTCCCGTTCTTTACCAGAGACATGAACCTGTCTCCCGTACGGCCTTCCCTGTAGCATGCCGTACAGAAACTCGGAATGTGCCCGAGATCCATGAGCCATGACGCCACTTCATCGAGAGACCTCCTGTCGCTGATGTCAAACTGCGCTGTCTCCTCCCCGCCGGAAGTGCCGCCGTCTCCGGCATATCCGCCGACACTTGTCCTCGACCCGCCGCTTATCTGTGATATGCCGAGTCCAAGTACCCGTGCCCGGACCCGTTCTGTCTCTCTCGTGGATATGATCATGCCTGTGTAAGGCACGGCAAGTCTTATTACTGCCACTATCTTGCAGAAGATGTCATCCGGTACGGCATCAGGGAAGTTCCCTGTGTCGATGTCGTCTGCAGGGCATATGCGCGGGACGCTTATGGTGTGCGGGCCGACTCCGAACCTGGCTTCAAGATGCTCTGCGTGCATCAGCAGTCCGGCCAGGTCATATCTCCATGTATCCAGACCGAAAAGCACTCCTATGCCGACATCATCGATGCCTCCTTCCATTGCCCTGTCCATCGCCTCCGTATGCCATGCATAGTCGCTTTTCGGGCCTGTGGGATGCAGCCTTTCATAGTTTTCCTTGTGGTAGGTCTCCTGAAACAGGATATATGTCCCTATGCCTGCATCTTTCAGCCTGCGGTAATTTTCCTCAGTCGTGGCGGCAATGTTGACATTTACTCGCCGTATGGCCCCGTTATGGTGCCTGACGCTGTAGATGGTGCCGATTGATTCGAGGATATATTCGATGGGGTTGTGCAGGGGGTCTTCTCCGGATTCTATCGCAAGTCTCTTGTGTCCCATGTCCTGGAGGGCAATGACTTCCTGACGGATTTCTTCCTGTGTCAGTTTCCTGCGGGGAATGTGCCTGTTCGCGGCATGGTATGGGCAGTATACGCATCCGTTGACGCACCAGTCCGAAAGATAAAGCGGGGCGAACATCACTATCCTGTTGCCATAGAATTTCTGCTTTATCTCTTTTGCAAGACTGAATATCCGTTCCTCGATCCCGGGTATGCTGCACTCCATGAGCAGTGCTGCTTCCCTGTGGTCAAGGCCCTTGCATTCCGCTGCTTTCGACAGGATCTCTCCGGCAAGTTCCCGGTCGTCCCTGTGTTCCCTGGCAAACTCCATTGTCCTGACTATTTCGTCATGGCAGATGAATTCTTCCGCCTTCCGTGAGGACGGGTTCCAGTGCCTTTCGTGGGATATTATGCTGTTCATCTTAATGGTTCCAGTGTCATTCAATATGCTGTAAAAAGAAAGCCCCTCAATCATTTGACCGGGGGGCTTCAGATGTACTCGGCCGGAGAATCGAACTCCGATTGCAAGATTGAGAATCTTGAGTACTAACCGTTATACGAGCCGAGCATTTTTATTTTTGGGACTGCAAAGATATGGTAAAAATATATAACGTCCAAATTTATTTGAGAAACACGAAAAAAACTGCAAGGACAAGGAAGAAAAATGCCACGAAATGGTTCCATTCCAGACTCTGTCCCTTGAACATCAGAGTCGCCACCACGGTAAATACCGTCAGTGAGATGACTTCCTGTATCACTTTGAGTTGCATGAGATTGAACGGCCCCCCGTTCTCGATGAACCCTATCCTGTTCGCAGGTACCTGGGCGCAGTATTCAAAAAATGCAACTCCCCAGGAAAACAGGATGACAAGGATAAGCGGCCATCCGGAAGATATTTTCATCTCCTGGAGTTTCAGATGTCCGTACCATGCAAATGTCATGAATACGTTGGATGTTATCAGAAGCAGTACAGTCGCAAGTGCTTTCATGTGCTTGAATTTTTTTCGGGCTGCAAATGTAATATTAATCTTGAAATTGCAGCCCGTTTTTTTTAATTTTGCAAAGATGTGCTGAACAATACAAACAAGATATATTGCCATGACACTGATTAAATCGATTTCCGGTATCCGCGGAACAATAGGAGGGGCCCCCGGTGATGCCCTTACTCCTGTGGACATTGTCAAATTTGTGTATGCCTACTGTGTGAAACTCAGGGAGAGACGTCCGAAACCGGATGGAGAAAGATACAGGGTGGTGGTCGGCAAGGATGCCAGGATTTCAGGCGAGATGGTGGAGCAGGTGGTCTGCGGCACTCTTCTGGCCTGCGGTGTAGATGTAGTCAAGGCCGGATATGCCTCTACCCCTACAACAGAGATGGCCGTCATCTTCGAGAAGGCCGATGGCGGCATTATACTCACTGCGTCCCACAACCCGAAGCAATGGAATGCGCTGAAACTGCTCAATGAAAAAGGGGAGTTTCTCAATGCCGAAGAGGGCGCTGCAATACTTGCCTGTGCTGAAGATGAGGGCTTCGATTTCTGCGATGTGGACTCTGTCGGGCATATGACAGAGAAAGATTTCACGGACATGCATATAGATGCCGTCCTTGCCCTGGATGCTGTTGATGCAGATGCTGTCCGCAAGGCCGGCTTCAAGGTGGCTCTCGATGCAGTCAATTCTGTCGGGGGGATAATCATGCCGCGTCTTTTCGAACGGCTCGGTGTGGAATGCGTGGAAGTAAACTGTACTCCTGACGGGCAGTTCGCACACAATCCCGAGCCTCTCCCTGCCAACCTGACTGAACTCTGCGATGCCGTTGTAAGGCATAAGGCCGACCTTGGAGTGTCTGTGGACCCGGATGTCGACCGTCTGGCGCTGATATGCGAGACAGGCCAGCCTTTCGGTGAAGAATATACCCTTGTAAGTGTGGCAGACTATCTCCTGTCGCGTGCGGTCCGCATGGCGGAGTCTGAAGGAAGGTCTGTGGATGAGGTCATTGCCCCTTACAGCCTTGCCACGGTTTCCAACCTGTCTTCGTCAAGGGCTTTGAGAGATGTGACGGAGTCATATGGAGGAAAATATTTCTCTGCTGCGGTGGGCGAGGTGAATGTCACCACCAGAATGCGGGAATGCGGGGCTCTGATAGGCGGGGAAGGCAACGGCGGCGTTATCTATCCTGCCCTTCACTATGGACGTGATGCCATTGTCGGGACAGCCCTGTTCCTTACCAGTCTTGCATACCGCAAGTGCACGGTATCCGGACTTCTGAAGACATATCCTCAGTATTTCATCACGAAGAACAGGATTGAACTTTCAGACAAGTCCATGATTGACAGGATACTCGATGAGATGAAAAGACTGTATGCATCCGAGGATGTCAATGATGTCGACGGGGTGAAGATATCGTTCGAGTCCAGAAAGGAGTGGGTACATCTCAGGAAGTCCAATACCGAGCCTATCATAAGGATATATGCAGAGTCTTCTACAGAGGAATCGGCAGTGAAACTGGCACAGGAGATAAAGTCCATAGCGGACAGGATCATAGCAGGCAAATAGATGTTTTCTTTCAGGACAACACCGTTGCAGGACCAGTTGGACAAGGCATTGACAGAAGGGAAAGTCGGATGCTTCTGTACCCAGAACTGCTGGGATCCTGACAGCGGCAGATACATGTATGAGATATTCCGCAGCAGGGGCAATCTTGCGGAAATATTTTCTCCGCGTGATGCCGAACTGTCTCCTGTGACCAATCATATGGAATATGATCTCGGGGCTGTAGGACGTCTTGACGCTATAGTCGTAGAGATACAGGATGTCGGGACGAGATACTTCAATTATACGCGGGATCTTTTCAGGCTCATGTCTGATATGAAGTCCATTGATGAGCCGCCGGCCCTTTATGTCGCTGACCATGTCAACCCGGCCGGACGGGTGGTGGAGGGAACTGTCCCGTCAGTGCCTGCTGAGGACAATACCCCGAGGGTGGCGCACAGGCACGGGCTGACATTGGGGGAACTTGCATATCTCTATCACAGCGAGATAGGGGCAAAATATCCGCTTCATGTCATATCTGCTTCTGTCACCGGGACAGGCAGGCAGGTGATGCCGTGGACCATCGCCCCGGCTTCAGATATCCCGGGACTTTTTACGTGCGACATGTATAGCGGGGGAGGCCTGTGGAACAACACGTCCATTACCCCGGGGATAGGCACGGCCCGGCCTTATGAATATATAGGCGCCCCGTTTGTCAGGACCGGGGATTATGAGCCGCTGCCCATCCCTGCCGGTGTGCTGATGCGCCCGTGCTCATTTGTCCCTGCATGCGGCAAATATGCCGGTGAGACCTGCTACGGATACCAGATAATCCTGGAGCCTGGGACTGAATACCATTCTCTCCTGCATACGCTTCAGTTGATGAGGTACTTCCGTGAGAGATATTCGCAATTTGAAGTTTCTCCGGAACTGTCCGTAAAACTGGCTGACCCTGTGCTTCTCGGATATATCGAAGGCACATGTACGTACGGGGACATGCGCGAACATGTCAAGGTAGAGGAGCAGAAATGGATCCGTAAGGCCAGGAAGTATCTTCTGTACGACAATCAGCCGTACAGGATCAAATAAATTTGGAAATATGCTCCGATTGGAATACCTTTGCGGAGTTTTATAAAAAATTAGAGTCATGAAAAAAGGAATTCATCCCGAAAATTACCGTCTTGTAGTTTTCAAGGATATGTCAAATGATGAGGTTTTCATCACCCGTTCATGTGCCAGCACAAAGGAGACCATCGAGGTTGACGGTGTTGAGTACCCTGTAGTAAAGGTCGAGATTTCAAACACTTCACATCCGTTCTATACCGGAAAGATGAAACTTGTGGATACTGCAGGACGTGTAGACAAATTCTATCAGAGATACAGCAAGAAGAAATAGTCCTTCAGAAGGAATCGGGAAATATGAAGAGGGTTCTGTCCAAAAGCGGACAGAACCCTCTTTTATTATGTTTTCCCCCCCCAAAAAAAAAGCAGGGTCTTGTGTGGGACTCGTGTCGGGATGGCATGAGGAAAACCGTAGCCGCCCGTGGCTTCGTGAACGGGAGGTCGTGAGCGGTTTATGAGAATGTCCGGTGGACATTCGAAAGCGAGCAGCATTACAGATATGGGAGGGATTAAGTTTTCCGGTGTCATCCCGACAATATGTTTCTATCAAATAAAAAAAGAGAGTGACTCCAATGCCTTATGGCTTTGGGGTCACCCTCACGGGTTTAGCAGTGCATTTCTGTTATGTTGTTCTGCCAGTCTTATTCCATCTCGGCGTTCCAGACAACTTCTGTGCCGTCAGGGAACGTCAGGTCGCGTCCGTTGCCTGAGGAGTCTTTGAGCAGGAGACCTTCCCCCTCGTCAAGTTTCCAGTAGGCATACATCTGCTCTGCAGACGGATTCTCTACAGTCCTCAGGTTGGCCTTGATCTGCTCCTGGGTCAGACAGTCTTTCCAGATGCGGATCTCTCCTATCAGTCCGTCATAATAATATGACGCTGAGGTGTTCCCGAACTGGAAGCCGTTGAGGCTGTAGCCGACCTGGAATCTCTGGCTGGATGTCGGGCCGAAGCGTTTTGTCGGTGCTGCCTCAGCGATCAGTTCCCCGTCATAATAGAGCCTGTAGGCTATCTCTCTGTTCTGTCCGGTCACCGGCGACAACAGTCGTAGAAGTGTAGCCGAGACAGGTGACTACAAGTCTGTCAGAAGGAGCGGCCTCAATCGTGAAGCGTCCGTCTGCATCGGTGGATGTCCCGGTCTGCGTGCCTTCAATCATAACAACGGCACCTATGATAGCGGCACCGTTCCGGTCGCAGACCGACCCGCCCACAGTCTTTGTCGACTGGGCGTTTGCAAAATTAAATAATTAAAACGTTTTTACAACAAAAAATATTGTAAAAATCCCTGAAGTTACCCTTTACTGCAAAATATTTTATTGAATATTAGTGATTTAAATAGATGCCACAGTTAGCGTCCATCCTACTTTTTCTATTGTTCCGGTTATTGTAAATTAAATTGTTTTGATTATCTTTGCTAAGATTTATAACGATACGGATAATGTCATCAGGCAGAGTTACGATCAAGGATATTGCCGCCGAGGCGGGGGTGTCTGTGTCCCTTGTCTCATTTGTCATGAACAATAATGTGGGGGCAAACGGCAGGGTATATCGTGTGAATGAAGATACCGCAAGGAAGATACGTGAAGTTGCGGCCAGGCTTGACTACCATCCCAACAGTGCCGCAAGGAGCCTGCGGAGCGGAAAGACCAGGATGATAGGGGTGATATTGAGCGACATCTCGAACAATTTCTTCGCTGAAATGGCAAGATGTATCGAAGATGCCGCATCGCAATATGGATATGTCGTGTTCTTTGGAAGTTCCGACGAGGACCCTGCCAAGTTCGACAGCATAGTGCGGACCATTATGCTCAGGGGTGTGGACGGCCTTATTGTCGTCCCGTGCGAAAAAAGTGTCAGAACAATAAAGATGATTGCCGAGTCCGGTGTGCCTTTCGTCCTTCTGGACAGGGATGTCGAGGGTGTCGAGGCCAATACTGTCCTCCTGAACAACAGGAAGGCCGGCCATATGGCCACAAGCCGGCTCCTTGCGGAAGGCTGCCGCAAAGTGATGATGGTATCATATGCCATGCGCCTGTCAAATATTATTGACAGGGAGGCCGGATACAGGGATGCAATGGCTGAGTATGGCTATGCTGACAATGCTATCGTGCACAACATCAGGTTCAGGAATATTCCGGCCCAGATGGAGAAGGTGATGGCCGATGCCCTGGAACGCGGTGTGGACGGGATTGTCTTTGCAACCAATACTCTGACAATCCAGGGAGTGAAATGCATGAGGGAGAAGATGCCCGGCATGTTCCGGAAGATAAAGATTGTGGCTTTTGACGAGTCTGAAGCCTTCAGCCTGTCGGACTGCAAAATCTCGTATATAAGGCAGCCGGTGGAACTTTTCGGTTCCGAGTCTGTCCGGATTCTGCTTGATAATATAACAAACGGGACGAAACAGATAGTCAATACCACTCTGTCTCCGCAGTTCGTTGAGATAAACTGATGTTGTGCGGTCCCGTCCTGGCGACGATAACTATAGATTGAAAATATGAAGAGTATTCTTGCTTCTGTCCTGCTCCCGCTTGTCTGCGGGAGCGTTTTTGCGATGGCTCCGTCTCCTGTGGCGGACTCTGCCGGTGTTGTGCGTTCAGAGTTTGTCTATGACAGGGCCGAGTTCCCTTCCTGTCATGCGGCTACCATTGCCGAGACTTCCAGGGGTGAACTGATGATTGCGTTTTTCGGGGGAAAGCATGAGAGCAGTTCCGACTGCTCGATATGGACAACCCGTTTCCGGGACGGGAGATGGGAGAGTCCTGTGCTTGCGGCAGACGGCATGGTTGACGGTGTAAAGACTGCATGCTGGAATCCGGTGCTGTTCCAGATACCGGGCGGGGACCTTCTGCTTTTCTATAAGGTAGGTACCAGTGTGCAGGAATGGACGGGCTGGCTTGTGCGCTCGTCAGACGGAGGATATACATGGTCTGAACCGGAGCGGCTTCCTGACAATATACTCGGCCCGATAAAGAACAAGCCGCTGCTGACAGAAGATGGCCGCCTGTTGTGCGGTACGAGCCTTGAGAGGGGAGGCTGGCGTGCATATGTGGAGATAACAGATGCTGATGTATCACACTGGAGGACTGTTGGCCCTCTGAATGACAGGAAAAGCCATATCCAGCTCATCCAGCCATCTTTCCTGCAGCACAGGGACGGTGAACTGCAGATGCTCTGCCGCTCCATCGATATACGTGGGGATATCTTTACTCTTTTTTCAGGGGATGGAGGAGAGACCTGGGGAGAACCGGTTTCAACCGGCTTGCCCAACAATGATTCCGGTCTTGATGCAGTGACTCTGAAAGATGGACGTTTTCTTCTGGTGTACAATCATATACAGGCTTCACGCGATGGGGCGGCTGCAAGAAGTCCTCTGAATATCGCCCTTTCCGGCAATGGCCGGGACTGGTATTCTGCCCTTGTCCTTGAGGACTCTCCCGGGGATGAGTTCTCCTATCCGGCTGTAATCCAGACAGAAGACTCTCTGGTGCATGTCGTCTATACATGGCACAGGGAATGTATAAAGCACGTGGTGCTCGACCCTTCCGCAATACGTATCGACCCTTCGAGAAAGATAACAGACGGACAATGGGTTGAAGACCCTGTGGTTCTTGAGGAGGAGTATGGGGCTGCTGCAGACTCGATACTGGGGATGATGAGTACTGCAGAGAAACTTGATTTCCTTTCAGGGAAATGGGCCCCGCATGACAGAGGGACTCATGACCTGTATGGAGGTGGGAATGACAGGCTTTCTCTGCCGCGTTTCAGGATGGAATATGGACAGGAAGGTATCCATACCAACGGCAAGGCTACAATGTATCCGTGTCCTCTTGCACTGGCTGCAACCTTCGACAATGATTTGATTTCAAGGGTGGCGGCAAGTGTGGCTGAGGACTCCAAGGCGAGGGGTATTGACGTCATTATCGGCCCGGAACTCATGCTGTATTCCGGAGAAGATGCCGGCCTGCAGTCAGGTACATTCGGAGATGATCCGGAATATGCCTCAGAATGTGCGGTGGCATGGGCTGAAGGGCTTGCTAAAGCAGGCGTTATGCCTGCAGGCCGTTACTGCCCTGCCGGGGATGTTGCCTCTGAAGATGCGGAAAGGTTCCTGGCCGGTGCGCTCCCCGCATATGGCGGAGTTGTCCTGCGTGGCAGTACCGGAGGGACAAAAGCGGTGGAAGACAGTTCCCTGACTCTCGGTCTTATGCGCGGGAAATGCGGTTTTGACGGACTTCTGATACCAGACATATGGGAGACCGGATCGGCTTTGCCGGCTTTCAAAGCCGGCCTGAATATGGATCTTCCTAAGGGGGAATATTTCAATGCGGAAGTCCTTGGCGCTCTTCTGTCTTCAGGACAGATCTCTCAGGAGGAGGTCGATACGAGGGTGCATCACCTGCTCGTCACCATGTTCCGTTACGGTCTTATGTCAGGGACATGCAGCCCGGACCGCAGAATCCAGGAGAACAGGCCGGAATCACGGGCTGTAGCAGCGGAGGCAGCGGCCAGATCTGCCGTGCTGCTCAAGAATGACGGTGATATTCTTCCTTTGGGAGACAGCAGGCAGAATATCCTTGTGCTGGGGAACATGGTGCATGACAATCCTGAAAGGCCTTCCGGGATCTCGGTATATCCGTATGAAAATATTACGCTGGCAGATGCATTGGACGGTAAAACAGGATTCTGGATACTACCGGAACCGGAGTGTTATATTGATTTGACCCGGACCGGTGAATTTTTTGCGGACAACAGCAGGCGGTCGGCCGGGCTTAAGGCAGAATATTTTCCTGATGCCGGCATGTCGGGGGCTGCATCGGCCGGAGGCATTGAAAAATATGCAGATTATGCATGGGGAGGGCATCCTCCGGTAACCGGATTCCCGGCCACAGGCTATTCTGCAAGATGGAGCGGGGTCTATTCCCCTGCGGCTGATGCCATAGTGAAATTCACCCTGTCTTCCCATGGTGATGCCAGACTTTTTATTGACGGCGAGGAAGTATGTGTTTCAGGTACGGATGCAGAGCAGAAGTCAAAGTATATTTTCAGGGCAGAAAAAGGAAAGGCCTATGATATCCGTCTTGAATTTGTCGCTTCACGGCAGGATCCTGAGATACAACTGGTCTATGCCTCTGTCGAGGCATCCGGTCTGGAGAAGCGGCTCAAGGCGGCTGACAGGATAGTCCTCAGCCTTGGCAGAGACGGAAGTCATGATCCTGAACCGGAGTTCTGGGCCTCTCTTGTGTCTGAATACGGCAAAAAGACCGTGGCTGTCATCCAGAGTTGTGATACCGATGACCTTTCACTGGCTGACAATGCTGCTGCATCGCTTCTTGTCTGGAATGCAGGCCAGTATGCCGGCAGGGCTGTTGCCGATATCCTGACAGGGGCAGTGTCCCCGACAGGAAAAATGCCTCTGTCGGTAGCGGGATATCCGTTCGGCTATGGACTTACATATGGTGGTGTACTTTCTGAATGATTCTGCCATGGCTGCTGTTTCCGGTATCAGGACTTGCGTTGCCCTTATCGCTGTGGCGGTATGTTGCATCCCCGCATCTGCCGGGAGCATCCCGGTAGTGTTTGACAGCGTTTCCCATGATTTCGGTACCATTATGGAGAAAGACGGCCCGGTGAGCCATACATTTACATTTACAAACGTTTCAGAGACTCCTTTTGTGATTGAGGATGTGCTTTCTTCGTGCGGATGTATTGTGTCTGCCTGCAGCATGGAGCCTGTCTCTCCCGGGGGCAGGGGAAGTGTCGAGGTGGTATTCGATCCGTCCGGCAGGACGGACAGGTTCCATAAGAGCGTGAGAGTCGTGGCGGATGGAGGCAGGACTGTCATCTCTTTATCCCTGAAAGGGAAGGTTATATTTCCAATGATCCGGTATCCCCGGTGAAAAAGTTCCGCGTAGAGGGTCAGATTTTGTGACTTGTTTTTTCGGGGCTTCTACGTATCTTTACATCAACAAACTGTAAAGAGTCATGTTATGAAGAAGTCCTGTTATGCGGCTTTTGTTGCCTGTATGTTCCTTATGTCTCATCTGTCATATGCGGAGCATGCTGACGGCTTGTCCGTCTCAGTGAAAAATGTATGCATCCCTACAGTCATGGACAGGGAGCATAATGTCGTCTCCGTGATATGTATCGACAATCACAGCGGAGAACGCCCTGTCCTCGATGATGTGGATGTCGCCCTGTCAGGCCTGCCTGTCCGCTCATTCGGGAAAGTAAGCCTGATGTACACCGGGACAATGTCCCCATTGTTTTCTGAAACGATATCCCAGGGCATCAGGACGGGATTCTCGATGGTCGGCTCATCCCAGCAGATATATGCAGACCCGGGATATGCCATCATGCAGGACAGCGGCCGTCCGGACAAGGCCGGAACCCTTACTTTGTCTTCCGGAGCCAGACTTGTCCCGGGCAGGAACTATTTTTATATCAGTGTGTCCGTAGACGGGCGGAGAGTGCGGGACATTTCATCAGTGTACAGCCTTCAGGTCACCGGTATCAGCCTTGATGGCCGTCCGGCCAGATATTCTGTCACAGGTGAGCCGGGCCACAGGCTTTGCATCGGCCTGCGCAACCATGGAGACGACGGTGCGCACGCCTTCAGGATTCCGGGGCTTGTGACCACTCCGGAGGGTACACTTATCGCCGTGTATGATGTCCGCTACAGGACTCCGCAGGATCTCCAGGAGAATATAGATGTAGGCATGAGCCGCAGTACGGACGGCGGACGCACATGGGAGCGCATGAAGATCATAATGGATATGGGCGAATGGGGCGGCCTGCCTCAGGCACAGAACGGCATAGGTGATCCTTCTGTCCTTGTGGACAGGTCTACCGGAGAGATTTTTGTCGTGGCGGTATGGACGCATGGACTGGGAAACGGCAGGGCCTGGTCTCAGGTTGGGGATGGCTTTTCTCCCGAGGAGACGGCCCAATTGATGATAGTGAGCAGCAAGGATGACGGCCGTACATGGTCTGCCCCGAGAAACATAACTGCCCAGGTGAAGCAGGCAGAATGGAGGTTTACTCTTCAGGGGCCGGGCCGTGGCATCTGCATGCAGGACGGCACCCTTGTCTTTCCGATGCAGTATGTCGGGCCGGATATGGTGCCGAGTGCCGGCATAATGTACAGCACTGACCATGGGCTTACATGGCATTGTCATGGCCCTGCGTGGACTGATACAACTGAATCTCAGGCGGCAGAGGTTTCAGACGGTGTGCTGATGCTCAATATGAGGAACAACCGCGGTACCGGCCGGATTGTCTGCACTACTGACGACCTCGGAAGGACATGGACAGAGCATCCGTCATCCGGGAAACTGCGCGAACCTGTCTGCATGGCAGGTCTTCTGCATGTCCCTGCCTCTGAGAATGCGGCAGGCAAGGATATCCTGCTGTTCTCCAATCCGGATACAGTCAAAGGGAGGAACAGCATAACCATCAAGGCAAGTCTTGACGGAGGAGTTACTTGGCTCCCGGAAAATTCGCTGATGATAGATGCCGAGGAAGGCTGGGGATATTCATGTCTGACAATGACAGACAGATCCACCATAGGGATTCTATATGAAGGAAGTGTCTCACAGATTGTATTCCAGTCTGTGAGACTCTCCGATGTCGTACGTGGAGCCGGCCTGTAAATCCCGGCTCCGGATTATCTTGTGGCGTTTTCGAGTTTCTTCATTATTGAGAAAATGAAGAGTGCAGAAAGCAGGCACAGTGATATGAGTATCATCCATACTCCCCACAGAGGAAGTTTGTCCCAGAGGAGGCCCGGTATGGACACAAGGTAGTTGCCGACGGCCGTGGCAGCAAACCAGCATCCCATCATCGCTCCCTTGTATTTTGGAGGGGCAACTTTCGAGACGAACGATATGCCCATCGGTGAAAGCAGGAGTTCCGCAAATGTGAGGACAAGGTATGTCGATATGAGCCATGCCGGTGACACAAGGTCAGGGCTGACGTTCCCGTCAAGTTCTTTCGGGGATGCGAGTCCCATTGAGCCGACAGTCAGTATAAGGAAGCCTGCGGCAGCCACAATCATTCCCAGCCCTATCTTTCTCGGTGCTGAAGGTTCCTTCCCTTTTTTTGCGAGAGCACTGAAAATCGCCAGTGAAATAGGGGTGAGGGCGACCACGAAGAACGGGTTGAACTGCTGGAAATCGGAAGGCTGTATCCTGACAGACTGCTCCATCTGGCTGTAGGCAAGATATGCCCCGCCCCAAAGAAGGACAGTGACAATCCCTGAAACCATCCTTCCTTTCCCGGTCTCAGCCTGTACTGCTCCGGAGAGGGTATAGATTGATATTGCTATGAGGGCGAGACTGCCGATATTGAAGCCTATCCTCAGGAAGCCGTCAACTGCACTCTGTGTGTAGTCGCGGGCAAACAATGTCATTGTTGCCCCGTTCTGATGGAATGACATCCAGAAGAATATCACAACAGCGAAGACAAGCAGCAGGGCCGTGATACGGCTTCTTGTCTGTTCCGGGGAAAGTTCCGGCTCGTCCTTGTGTGCAGCCTGGGCCTGTCTTGCATTGACATCAGCGTTCTTGAACCATGACCGGCAGCAGAAATATATGAGTACGGATACTATCAGTGATATGCAGGCTACGGCAAAACCATAGTTGTAGGCTGTTGACAGTTTCTCGATGTATGTGCTGCAGAATGTCGCTGTATCCATCCCTGACGCTCCGGTCATTGTCAACTGGATGCCGGTAAGTTTGTCGATGTTTTCAGGGGTTATCGTCCCGTCAAGGAACTGGTGGGCAAGGGCAGGGACATTGGCATTGTATGAGAGTCCGGACTTGCCGAGGAAGAAGTTGGTGACGGCCTTTGCCGCTGTAGGCGCAAACATGGCGCCGATGTTGATAGCCATGTAGAAAAGACTGAACGCTGCATCTCTCTTTGACGAGTATTTCGGGTCATCGTACAGATTGCCTACCATTACCTGCAGATTGCCTTTGAAGAGGCCTGTGCCAAGTGCAATCAGTGCGAGAGCCCCGAACATCAGTATTTTCCCGAATATGTCAGGCCCGGTAGGGATTGACAGGCAGAGATAGCCGAGAAACATCACCCCGAATCCGATGGTGACGCATTTCCCGAATCCTATCTTGTCGGCGAGGATTCCTCCGAGAAGCGGCATAAAATATACGCCGGCGAGGAAAATTGAATAGATCTGTGTGGCTGCCGCAGCCGAGAACCCGAACTTGGCCTGGATGAACAGCAGAAAGATTGCCAGCATGGTGTAGTAGCCGAAGCGTTCACCTGTATTGGCAAGGGCAAGGGCAAAAAGCCCTTTCGGTTGTCCTTTGAACATAGTCTTATCTGTTTATTAATATGAGTCCTGTTATAAAATGTGTCTTGTGCAAGCAGGGCAGTCTAGGCCCGCAGTCGACAAAGATAGCAATTTTTTCCGCTCCGGCTTCAGTCTCGGTTATTTTTACTATATTTGAAAAATGTAACCTGTCTACCCGTAATATTGCAGGTCCATGTGACATCATGTCCGGCAAGGGTGGCGCAAAACATCAGTCATATGAGACATCATTTCCTGTCGTCTTTTTTCGGGTTGCTGTGCACTTTGCTGTGTGCCGCCCCGTCTTATGCTTCGGACGGTACTGCGGATGAAGATCCTGAAGGAATCCTGACCTATTCCCTGCCGGCCACAACAGTATCTATAGGGGTGGAGGCTGTCCAGGAGCATTTTTATGCAGGCCCGTATGCCGCCTATGCCGAAAAATATCTCGGTATCAAGGTAAGGCAGAAAGATATGGTTACATATACATTGTCTGAAGTGACATTGACTCCATATACGGAGGCAGACCAGAGTTGCAGATATACTCTCAATACCAGAGGAAAAGCGGCCGAAGCAGTGTTGCTCAGACTTACTTCTGAAGGTCTTGTCTCTGCCTCCGACGGCAATTTCGGTAAAGACGCATCGTGGAGATTTCCTGCGGCACTGCAGAAGGACGGCTTTGCCGGTAAGGGCATCACATCCAACCTTACAGCCGAGTCTGCTACTCTCTACAGGACATCAAGATCCGGTTCCGCTTTCAGCAAAGTGGCTGTAAGACAGGATATGGTGGTAGAGAAATCCCTCGAGAAACGGGCGGCAGAAGCAGCGGGACTTATCTTTGACCTCAGAAAAAAGCGGCTCCAGATAGTGACTGGAGATACAGACGCTACATATAGCGGGGAAGCGATGGGGGCTGCCGTGGCAGAACTCACGAGGCTCGAGCAGGAATACATGATGATGTTTACCGGCTATTCGGAATACCAGACCCAGAAGAAGACATTCGATGTCGTGCCTCAAAGAGACAGGGAGAGCCAGATGTATGTGGCTTTCCGTATATCTGATGCGGACGGGCTTCTGCCTGCGGACAACCTTTCCGGACGTCCTGTGGTTCTTGAAATCATACCGGAGAAAATCGCTCCTGTCGAGGTCGATGTAAAGGATGCAAAGAAGGCGAAGGCTGTTTCTCTGGTCTATCGTATTCCGGCCGTATGTACTCTCAGGCTGCTTGACGGGATGAATGTGGTCATGCAGACAAGGATGCCGGTGTATCAGTTGGGAAGGGAGAGTACATTTCCCGTCAATATTGCAGTAAAATGACTCTAAATAGATAATACAATGACAATCAAAGATTTAAATCCGGAGATCGTCTGGAGGAACTTTTATGCTCTTACGCAGATTCCAAGACCGTCCAAAAAAGAGGGGAAGGCAGTTGAGTATCTGTACGGATTCGGAAAGTCGCTCGGCCTTGAGACCATAAAGGACGAGACAGGCAATATAATCATACGTAAGCCCGCCACTCCGGGGATGGAGGACCGCAAGGGTGTGATTCTTCAGGGGCATATAGACATGGTGCCTCAGAAGAATGCAGACAAGGTCCATGATTTTGAGAAAGATCCGATCACTACTGTCGTTGACGGGGACTGGGTTCGCGCAGACGGTACAACACTCGGGGCCGACAACGGGCTTGGGGTTGCTGTCGCACTTTCTGTACTCGAGTCCAAAGATCTGAAGCACGGGCCGGTGGAGGTCCTTGTCACTGTCGATGAAGAGACAGGGATGACCGGAGCCAATGCCCTGAAGCCTGATGTACTGAAAGGGGATATTCTTATCAATCTCGATTCCGAGACCGAAGGGGAACTGTATGTCGGCTGTGCCGGAGGACTCGATGCCACCGCCACATTGAAATATGATCAGAAGCCTGTTCCAGCCGGGTACCATGCCTGCAGAATCTCTGTCAAGGGACTGAAAGGCGGGCATTCCGGGATGGACATCATCCTGTACAGGGCCAATGCCAACAAGTTGCTTGCGCGTGCTGTCCTTCCTTTGCTGAGGGATTACGGTGTCAGGCTTGTTTCTGCAGAGGGAGGCAACATGAGAAACGCCATCCCGCGTGAGGCTTTTGCTGATGTGCTTGTGCCTGAGCCGGCCCGGGAGGCGGTGCTGTCATTTGTATCCGGCCTTCAGAAGGCTGTGAAGAATGAGTATGCTTCTGCTGACCCGGATGTTTCTCTTACTATGGAGCCCCTCGGAAGTATGCCTTCCCTGTATGTGGATGATGCAGCGGCTATTGCCATGTTCAGGGCAGTGAATGCGTGTCCGGACGGCGTGTGGAGAATGAGCGATGCTGTACCGGGTCTTGTAGAGACCTCTAACAATGTCGCAATCGTCTCTGCATCCGGAGGCGTTTTCCAGGTGAAGACGCTCATGAGAAGTTCAGTTGACAGTGAAAAGGACGCGCTTGCTGAAGAATTCCGTTCTGTCTTTGAACTTGCAGGGGCTGAGACCGTATTTACCGGCGGATATTCCGGCTGGGCACCGGACAGCAATTCGCAGATTCTTCATCTCATGAAAAAGGTATACGGCAGCCTGTATGGTAAGGATCCTGCTGTCATGGCTATCCATGCCGGACTTGAATGCGGCATACTCGGAGGGACATACCCTCATTGGGACATGGTTTCCTGCGGTCCGACGATACTCAGTCCCCATTCTCCTGACGAGAGGGTCAATATCCCGTCTGTGGAGAAATGGTGGCATTTTATCGTGAAGGTTCTTGAGGAGATACCCCGTAACGCACAGTAGATATGACGAGAGAGGAACTGATGCGGAAAGCCATAGCGCTTTCAGAACGCAATGTCAATGAAGGTGGCGGCCCTTTCGGGGCCGTCATTGCCAGAGACGGGGAAATTGTCGCTACAGGCGTCAACCGTGTTACTGCCGAGCATGACCCTACGGCCCATGCGGAAGTAAGTGCGATAAGGGAGGCCGCCAGACGTCTCGGGACATTTGATCTTTCAGGATGCGAGATATATACATCATGTGAGCCATGTCCCATGTGTCTTGGCGCCATCTACTGGGCCCGTCTTGACCGTATGTTCTATGGCAATACCAAGACGGATGCGGCGGCAATAGGCTTTGATGATGCTTTTATCTACAGTGAACTGTCTCTTGACCCTGCTTCACGCAGTCTCTGTTCTGAACAGATGATGCATGAAGATGCGCTGAAGGCTTTCCGGGCCTGGGCAGAGAAGCCGGACAAGACAGGGTACTGAAAAGACAATACACCAAAAAAGGGCCGCGCCTTGCAGGACGCGACCCTTAATAAAGTAAATCAGACAAGAGCGTTTCCGCTGTTATTTGACTTCTATGACTTTCTTGCTTTCGTCAACAGCCGGTTTCTGGAATTTCGGAATGTTGACATTCAGGACACCGTGCTCGACATGGGCGCTGATTTTCTCTTTGTCTGCATCTTCCGGCAGAACCATTGTCTGCTGGAATTTTGAGTATGAGAACTCGCGGCGAAGATAGTGCCCGTGCTTTTTCTCCTGCTTTTCATCGGTCTTCTTTTCCATCTCTATCACGAGGTTGCCCTCTTCGTTGATGTGAACCTTGAAGTCCTCTTTCGTCATGCCAGGAGCAGCAAGTTCGAGGTCATAATTGTTTTCGTCTTCTAATACGTTGATGGCAGGGGCTGTTGCATTCATACGACCCATCCAGTCAGTATCAAAAAAGTCATTGAAAATGTCCGGTAACCAAGTCTGGTTGTTTCTTCTTGAAGGTACCATAATCTTAATCTCCTATTTTTATCTGTTATTTTTCTTTTCCCTGTCTTTCTTCTGCGTCTCCGGTTTCCCTTTATGCCTCAGGCCCCTTGCGGAACCTCCGGCCGTCTTGGGAATCCCTTCTGACTCATCCGTCAGACGCCATAGATAATATCAATCGGTGTGCCAACGGCCAGAACAGGGTAAAATGTCCGGAAAGAGGAAAAAATGTCAGATTATGATGCCATAATGTCCTTCAATAGTGTCAAAATGTCTCCTATTCCGTGCAGCCAAGCAGTATCTTCCTTACATGGTCAGATACCTTTTTGGCTGAATCCGATGTCGTCTCCAGAGTTTCTGCAATGTTCTTGTATTTCATCAGTTCGATCGGATTCTTTTCGTTCTGGAATATGTATCCTATATATTCTTCATAGGAGTCATCGGCAGCGTGCTCAAGTTCGGATATCCTGTCGCATTGCAAGGTGAGCGCAGAGAAATTGGCCTTGATATTGGCCAGCATCGCGACAACTTCCTTGAGTGCGTCTGCTTCTGCCTGGATATATTGGGCGAGTTCAAGCAACTGGGGCGCAATCTTTCCTGGCAGATAGAGCAGTACTGATTTGGCCGATCCGTTGATGTTGTCGAGAAATTCATCTATATACATCGCTATTGTCTGCAGATTGTCTCTGTCTGCGAAAGAGCCGAGACTTTCGTAAAGTTCGCTGTAGAATTCCGTGAGCATGGCGTCACCCTGGACTTCGCACATCTTTACCTCTTTTTCGAGTCTTTTCCATTCGGTCTGGTCAGTCGTCTTCATCATTTCGGTCAATGCCGCAGATGCCTGTCTGATATAGGCTGCCTGATGTGAAAATACCGGTGAAAAATGTGTCTTTGACGCGAAAAGCCTTTTTCTTAAGAATCCTAAAATTTTCATGAGTATGTCCGTGTATTTATAGAGATGGCATTTCAAATTTAAGACAATTTTTCTTCAAAAAAGAGAAATCCATCGCAAAAAAGAGAAATCAGTTTATGAAAAGAGAAAAACATCGGTTTTTTATTTTTAAATCGGCGGAAATATCGGATAATCCTCCATAGATTTGCCCCCGACAAATAATTGAACCATAAAATGAAAAATCGCGCATACATACAGGAAAAAGACCGGAAGACTTCTTTTCAATTTCTGATCTGTCGCAGGATTCTCTCTGCAAACGCCTTGCTTATTTTCCTTCCGGTCTTTTTTTCATGTGCCCGCCCGTCAGCCACCGGGGAATACGGCATGCATGCAATAGACATAGTGCTGACGGATACTAAAGGCAATACGGATATATCCGGTGAACTCGATATATTTGCTTTCAATGACGATGGCCTTAAAAGGCTTGATTCCTACCAGAGATTCTCCGGGGTATCAGCGGATGCCGTCTCTGCTGCGTCACGGCGCGGCAGTAAGATACTGGTGGCCGTAGCCAATACAGGCAGGGCAAAGGAAGACTGGGCTTTCATCAATTCTTTCGATGCCATACTCATGACAGAGGCCGACATCAGACTCGAGGATCCATCCTGTCCGTCCATGGGCGGTATCGCATATGCGGATATGGGGGAAGATTCCGAATGCCGCATGGAACTCATGCCGTTGCTGTCGGAGATACACATACGCTCTATCAGATGTGATTTTTCGGACCGGCCGTACAAAGGTGAGCGCCTGGAGGATGTGAAGGTCTATCTGACAAATGTCAATGCCAGGGCCTGCCTGTTTGCCTCGTCAGGATTCAAACCGGAGGATATTGTCAACCAGGGCCGTCTTTCCGATACAGACATGAAATCCATGCGATGCCCTGAAATGCTGTTCCGCGCCCTGGACACCGGGATCGGAAGCAGCCCTGAGGAAGTGGATGTCAGACTGTATTGCTATCCGAATGACTGCGATGAAGAAAGTCCGGGCTCTCCTTTCACAAGGCTCGTGATAGAGGGCCGTGCAGGAGGACATACATACTACTATCCTATAAATATCAACCGTCCGTCAGGATCCGGGCCGGACATCGGGAGCGGAGTGGGCAGACATTGCCGGTATCAGTATGACATCGTCCTTACCAGGCATGGTACAGACGACCCGGACATTGTCGCAGACCCGTCAATGGCGGAAATCACTTGCGGACTGATGCCATGGTATGAAGTGGAGGATGATCAAATCAGTTTCTGAAATGGGAAAGACTTGTTGGGGATTGGGCATGCTGGCCATAGCCGCACTGTCTGCGGGGTGTGAGGACATGGGGACTGATGAGCCCATGTCTGCAGGAGATGTGCATATTGTCATGAATGTGGCAGGCTCTCCTCCAGGGACAAGGTCGGAAGACCCGGATGAAAATCTTGTCTCGGACATGAATATCCTGGTCTTCGACAGTAACGGGATGCTGGAGGAGAAAGTATATCTGAAGACATCGCAGATGGAAAAGAGCGAAGCGGGATATGTGTACCGTACCACTCTTCTGCGCGGATGCAGGTATTCGGTATATGCGTGTGCAAACATGGGCTACAGCCTTGACCTCAGTACCATAGAGGAACTTGAAGGATACAGGTATTATCTGGTATATCCTGACGACTATCGCATGGGCATGCCTATGTGCGGAAAGGCTGAAGACATTACCGTCCCTTACGACGGCAAGGTGTCAGTCCCGCTGGAAAGGCTCATGGCGAAAGTCTCATTGAGCATTGACCGGAGTGCCCTTTCGGAAGATGTGGAGTTCCACGTCCGCAGGGTGCTTGTAGGGGCATGTCCCAGGTCTGCAGCCCTTTTCAAGGACAGCATGGCAGCGACAGTGGACGACATTTTCAACATAGGCTTCAGCAAGGATTATGATGACGTGGCCCTGCTGAATGTCGACACAGGCTATGGGAAGAGCGGCAGTACTGATGTCTATATCCTTGAGAACATGCATGGTGATCTGCTCGATGCGTCAATCTCTGATCAGGACAAGGTGTTTGACGAGGGCAATCCTCTGGCCGGGTTGTGCTCCTACATCGAAATAGAGGCTGACTATATATCTGACAGCCATTATACAGAGCCCGGCGAGAGCCTCAGATACCGCTTCTATTTAGGGGAGGACAACGGTAATTTTGATGTCCGACGCAACAGGCATTATGACATATGTGTCAGGCCGGAAAATGACGGGATATCAGAGGATAGCTGGCGTGTAGACAGGAGCGGACTCGGGAAATATGTGACAGAGATAAGGCTGTCCTATAGTACACTTGAGATGACGTATTTCGGGGAGACTGTCGTGATACATCCTTATGTATTGCCTGAAGATGCCTCTGACAGTCAACTGGTGTGGACATCTGATGACAGTTCTGTGGCAGAGGTCTCTCCGTCCGGGGCCGTGACTGCCCGCAGGGACGGGATGTGCAGCATCCGCTGTGAGGCGGCGGACGGCAGCGGCACATATGCCGAGTGCAAGGTGACAGTCAGTTCCGCCCCATATTATATGAGGATCTATCCCGGCAATTTTATCCGGGGGAAAGTAGGGGACGAGATACATCTTACATGTGAATATTTCCCGCCTTCCGCTACATTTGACATCGGTGCCGACTATCTTGAATATGACAGGGAAAGGGGGATTTATGACTATCTGATGGATGAAGACGGTCTTGGCGTACGTCTTTCTCTGAAAGGCAGGGGCAGCGGCATGATATATATGGAAACAGGCTATCCTGTCAGCCAGAGTGAACTCATAGTGATTGCTGTCGACTGATTCAGGCCTGCCTGAGATAGCGGGCGGTGTAAGTGTCTGAATCTCTGGCCATGTCTTCCGGGGTGCCCTCGAATACCACCTGTCCTCCTTCATCTCCGGCTTCCGGGCCGAGATCGATTACCCAGTCAGCCGCCCGGATTACATCCGGGTTGTGCTCGACGACTGTTATGGAATGCCCTTTTGCAAGCAGTTCATCGAAAGATTTCAGCAGTTTTTCCACATCATAGAAATGAAGTCCGGTGGTCGGTTCGTCGAATATGAACATGATGTGGTGTCCCTTGCCTCTGGAGGCAGTGTCATTGTTCATTGACAGGAAATAGGCGAGTTTTATCCTCTGGCTTTCCCCTCCGCTCAGGGTGCTGCTGCTCTGTCCGAGTTTTATGTATGAAAGCCCCACATCTACAAGAGGCTGAAGCCTCTCTGCTATCCTTTTGGCTGTGGCGTCATTCTGGGATGAGAAGAAACTGATCGCTTCGTCTACACTCATGTTCAGTATGTCGTCTATGTTTTTCCCTTTGTATCTGACCTCTAGTATGTCGGGCTTGAAACGTTTGCCTCCGCATGCTTCACATACCATGGTTACATCTGCCATGAACTGCATGCCGATTCTGACAAACCCTTCTCCCTGGCATTCCGGGCAGCGTCCTCCGTCTATATTGAAAGAAAAGTGTGACGGTATATACCCGTTCAGCCTGGCGTATGGCTGGTCTGACAGCAGTTTCCTGATGTCGTCATATATTTTCAGATAGGTGACAGCATTTGACCTGGAACTCTTGCCTATTGGGTTCTGGTCTACGTATTCTACCTGATCAATCCTGTCTATGTTTCCGGAAAGACCTCTGAATGTTCCTGGAACCGGGCCGGTCTGGTTGATATGCCTGAAAAGGGCAGGGTATAATATGTCTCCGACAAGCGAGGATTTGCCGCTTCCACTTACTCCCGTGACCACAGTGAGGACACCGAGCGGGATTTTCACGTCAATATCCTTCAGATTGTGCTCCATCGCCCCTTCAACAGTGACTGAATATGTCCATGGCCGTTTTTCCCGGCAATACCTTTTACGTATTCCGGAAAGATATTGCAGCGTGAGAGAGCCGGCTGTCACTTCGTCGTCGGTATGGTCGTCTATCTTGCCCTGGAATACTATTTCACCTCCGTTTACACCTGCATAGGGCCCCATATCGATCAGCATGTCTGCTGCCCTCATGATCTCTTCGTCATGCTCCACCACAACCACAGTGTTGCCTATGTCCCTGAGTCTTTTCAGAACTGAGATAAGTCTGGCCGTATCACGCGGGTGAAGCCCGATGCTTGGCTCGTCAAGAATATACAGGGAGCCGACGAGGGAACTCCCGAGTGCTGTTACAAGATTGATTCTCTGGCTTTCTCCTCCGGAGAGTGTGTTGGAGGTGCGGTTGAGTGTCAGGTATGACAGCCCGACATCCTTGATATACTGGAGCCTTGTGACGATTTCATCAGTAGCCTTTGATACGATGCTGCGCTCGTACGCTGTGAGTTCCAGGGTACGGAAAAAGTCAAGCAACTGGTCTACGTTCATGCAAAGCAGTTCATGGATATTTTTTCCGCCCACCTTTACATACAATGCATCTTTCCTGAGTCTGCTCCCTCCACATTCCCGGCAGACAGTCTTGCCGGAATACCGGCTGAGCATGTATTTGTACTGGATCTTGTATTTGTTGGCCTCGACCCATCTGAAGAATTCATTGATCCCGATGATGGAATCGTCTTCAGTGTCCGCCTTGACCCCGGTCCAGATGATTTCCTTCTGTTTCTCAGTAAGGTTGCAGTAGGGTTCAAACACAGGGATGCCGTATCTGGAAGCGTTCATTATGAGGTGATCCTTGAACCATCCCATCTTTTCTCCGCGCCAGCATGCAATGGCCCCGTCATAGATACTCTTGCTCTTGTCGGGGATGACCAGATCTTCGCTTATTCCTATTATCTGGCCGAGCCCTCCACAGGCTGGGCATGCTCCGAGCGGACTGTTGAAACTGAACATGTACTCATCAGGTTCATGGAATCTCATCCCGTCTGCTTCAAACCTGTTCACGAATCTCTTTGTCCCTTGATGCCCTTCTGTCTCTTTCCGTACAATTATTGTCCCGTCCCCTTTGTCGAAAGCAGTCTGGATGGATGAGTACAGCCTTGTGTTGAGGTCATCCCATTCCATGCGGGACAGTTTCTCCCCGTCTCTTGTAAATGCCTCTGGCTCACCGTTTTCAGCGGCCCATGTTACTGACGGTATGCGCAGCCTGTCCACAAGGAGATACAGTTCTGTCGGATATTCCCCTGATTCAGAGAGCCTCATTACATCTTCTATCCTTACAGGCCGGTCAGTGAAAAATCTTGAGTATCCCTCTTCTTTCAGGCTGAGCATCGTCTCTACCTTGTCTTCTCTTGTGTTCCAGCCTATGTCTGCAAGTATATATGTGTCGGAGGGTTCTCCTGAAAGGATATATTCGAGTACGTCTTTTGCCGTATGGCATTTTACTTCCTGTCCGCTGACAGGAGAAAATGTCCTTCCGATGCGTGCAAATATTATCCTGAGATAGTCGAATATTTCAGTGCTTGTGGCTACTGTGGACCTTGGGTTGCGGGTATTGACTTTCTGCTCTATGGCTATGGCAGGCGGAATGCCTTCGATGATTTCTACATCCGGCTTGACCATCCTGCCGAGGAACTGTCTGGCATAGGAGGAAAGGCTTTCGGCAAACCGTCTCTGTCCTTCGGCGAAAAGAGTGTCGAATGCAAGGGATGATTTCCCAGATCCAGATATTCCAGTGATGACCACAAATTTCCCTCTCGGGATTTCCACCGAAATGTCTTTCAGATTGTTGACTTTCGCCCCTTTGATTGTGATCATGCTGCCTTCGGCCATAGTACCTCCATGAAATGTAGTTCGCAAAGTTAATAAATTTTCATAAGAGTGCGCCTGCACGCCCTGTACTGTGCCAGCAAAAAAACAAGCCGGCAGAAAAGCCGGCTTGAATAAATATCCCGTAGCGTGATTATGCCCCGAAATTGTCGTAGAGAAGGTTCTCAGGAGGTACACCGAGACTGTCAAGAAGTTTCTCTACTGATGCAGACATCATAGGAGGTCCGCACATCAGGTAGAGGCAGTCTTCAGGTGCCTCGTGGTTCTTGAGATATGTCTCATAGAGCACATTGTGGACAAACCCTGCTGTGTATGCTACATGTTTTGCATCTGCCTCAGGATCCGGACGGTCAAGGGCAAGATGGAACTTGAAGTTCGGGAATTCCTTTTCAAGTTCGTGGTAGTCTTCGAGATAGAAGGCTTCCTTGAGACTGCGGGCCCCGTAGAAGAAGTTCACTTTCCTTGTGGTCTTCTCTGTCTTGAACAGATGCATGATGTGGCTTCTCATAGGCGCCATACCTGCACCACCTCCGACAAAGATGAGTTCCTGATCTTCCGGCAGGTTGTCCGGCAGGAAGAATTCTCCGTAAGGGCCTGAGATCGTCACCTTGTCTCCCGGTTTGAGAGAATAGATATAGGAAGAACAGATTCCCGGATTGACAGGAAGGAACTTCCTTGTCGCCCTGTCTACAGGAGGTGTTGCAATACGGACATTAAGTTTGATGATGTCGCCCTCAGCAGGGTAGCAGGCCATACTGTATGCCCTGATTGTAGGCTCTGGGTTGACCATCTTCAGGTCAAATACTCCCATCTTCTCCCAGTCTTCCCTGTATTCAGGGTCCACATCAATATTTTTGTAGTCCACTGTGCAGGCCGGGACATCCACCTGGATATATCCTCCTGACTTGAAGTGAAGATGCTCTCCCTCAGGGAGCTTAACCACAAATTCCTTGATGAATGTCGCGACATTGTGGTTGGACACCACTTCGCATTCCCATTTCTTGACGCTGAGTGCAGATTCGGAGACAACAATCTTCATGTCTTCCTTTACCTTCACCTGGCATCCGAGTCTCCAGTGGTTGTTTATCTGTTTTCTGTTGAAGAAGCCGACCTCTGTAGGCAGGATTGTTCCGCCGCCTTCGATTACCTGGCATTTGCACTGGCCGCAACTGCCTTTCCCGCCGCAGGCAGAAGAAAGGAATATCTTCTGTTCTGCAAGTGTACTGAGCAGCGATGAGCCCGGGGTCACTTCTATTTCCTTTTTGCCGTCATTGATGCTTATCTTGACCTTGCCGGCAGGTGTGAGCCATATCTTTATTGCCAGGAGCACTGCCACAAGCAATACGGTAATGACCACAATGGTTATTACACCTGATATTATTGTCGTTAACATTGTTTCCCTCCTGTTTTAAAGTTGAATGCCCATGAATGTCATGAACGAAATAGCCATGAGTCCTACTGTGATGAATGTGATTCCGAGTCCTTTGAGGGCGGCAGGTACATTCGAGTAGGCCATCTTTTCCCTTATAGCGGCGAGGGTCACTATGGCAAGGAACCAGCCGATTCCCGAGCCGAGTGCGTATACAGTCGCTTCACCGCAATTGACGAAATCCCTCTCCTGCATGAAGAGCGAGCCACCGAGGATGGCACAGTTCACTGCTATGAGGGGCAGGAAGATTCCAAGTTGTGAATAGAGGGTAGGAGTGAATTTTTCCACCACCATCTCCACAATCTGTGTTATGGCTGCAACCACTGCAATGAAGATGATGAAACTGAGAAAACTCAGGTCCACATCCGGAAGTCCGGCCCATGCAAGGGCACCGGCCTTAAGCACATGCTCGTTAAGCAGATAGTTGATAGGAAGAGTCACGAGAAGCACGAAGATCACTGCAATACCCAAACCGGTAGCTGTCTTCACACTTTTTGATACCGCCAGATATGAGCACATGCCCAGGAAGTAGGCGAATATCATGTTGTCAATGAATATTGACTTTACAAACAGGCTGATGTATTCCATTTCGATTTGAGTTTATGTTATTTCTCCTGCAGATCCTTCTGGAAACTTCTCTGGATCCATACTATCAGACCGAGCAGTATGAGAGCCATAGGAGGAAGAATCACAAGTCCGTTGTCCATATATCCTGCGTCATAGAATGACTGCGGGATGATCCTGTATCCGAACAGAGTGCCGGAGCCTAAAAGTTCACGGAAAAATGCAAGTACTATGAGTATCAGTCCATATCCGGCACCGTTTGCGAGTCCGTCAAGAAGAGACGGAATCGGCTTGTTGCCAAGGGCATATGCTTCGATACGCCCCATGACGATACAGTTGGTGATGATAAGTCCGACATATACTGACAGTGTCTTGCTGATGCTGTAGGCATAGGCCTTGAGCACCTGGTCAACAAGAATCACCATCAATGCCACTACCACGAGCTGTACGATGATGCGGATACGGTTCGGAATGGAATTCCTTATGATTGACACTACAAAACTTGACAGGCCTGTCACGATGATGACCGAGAGGGCCATGACAAATGCACCCTTTAACTGCACTGTTACAGCAAGGGAAGAACAGATGCCGAGGACAAGGACCGTCACCGGATTGCCCTTGAAAATCGGCTTTAAAAGCACTTCTTTATAATTGATACCACTCATATTGATTTCCCTCCGCTATTTTACAGGTTCATTGCTTTCTGACGGAATTGACGCGGATGTGCTGTCGGCAGGTGCTGCGGACATTTCTGCGTCAGCCTCTGCTGCAGCCATGGTCCTGAGGTAAGGCTGGTAATATTTCGCCCACATGTTGATACCTCTTCCAAGAGCCTGCGATGTGATTGTGGCACCGCTGATTGCATCTACACATGTAGGGTCATCATCATGTTTCCCTTTCTCGACGGCAAAAACTTTTTCACCGGTTCCGAAGGCCTTGCCTTTGAATGAGGTATAGAACGGGGCTTCTGCAATCTTTGCACCCAGTCCCGGTGTCTCTCCCTTGTGGTCGAAGATGGCACCGTCAATGGTTTTACCGTCTTCAGCCAGTGCTACATATCCCCAGATCGGGCCCCAGAGTCCTGCTCCATAGCATGGGATGACAGTCACTTTCTTGCCGTTGATGTCGAAGACGAAGACCGGAAGGCTGAGGGTCTTCAGAAGCTCTGCCTTCTCTGACTCGTCCTTGCTTCCGTCTATCTTCTTGAGGATGTCGTTCTGCTTCTTAAGGTCGGCGGTGGAAGGGACCTGGATGTTCTTGGGATTGTCTTTGCCCATATTCATTTCCCCGGCTACCTCTCCGTTGCCGTCCACATAGAATGCTTCCACGATGTTTTTCGTGTACATGTCCAGCACGTCTGTCGTCTCATCGACAGTGACGGATTCGTCTGCCTGTGCGGCTGCGCTGAGCACTTTGGTGATGGTCTCAACCTTGATGTTCTCGTTCTGCTTGTCCTGCAGGCTCATTGCGACAAAGGCAAGGATGGCAGCGACAAGTATAACAAGCACAGTAGAATAGACTACCGTATATGTATTTCCATTTGTGTTCATGCCTGTCAAAAATTAAGCGGTTTTGATTTTCCTTGTCCTTCTGCTGAGCGATGCGCTGATGACGTAGTGGTCGATAAGCGGTGCAAAGGTGTTCATGAGCAGGATGGCAAGCATCATTCCTTCCGGATAGCCCGGATTGAACATCCTGACTGTGACAGCGAGGGCACCGACAAGAAAACCGTAGATCCATTTTCCTGTCTCAGTCTGTGCTGATGTCACAGGGTCTGTTGCCATGAATACTGTTCCGAACAGGAAGCCGCCCATAACAATCTGGTAGTACCCCGGAAGGTCTGTTACCCCCATCGCATATCCGAGATATCCGATGGCAAGGCCACCGATGACAGATGAGAACATTATCTTCCAGCTTGCGACTCCTGTCCACAGGAGGATGATTGCACCGAGAAGTATTGCGATGACGGATGTCTCTCCGACGCAGCCCGGAATCACACCGAGAACCATGTCCCAGAGACTTGTGCCTGCAGCATCAAGACCTGCCTGTGACGGGTGTGCGAGTGGAGTGGCACCTGAAAATGCATCTACAAGTCCGTTCCCGCTTGCGAATGCCTTCCCTTCAGCAAGATATCTTGTGACTCCGGCTGTCCAGATGGTGTCTCCGGACATCATGCTCGGATAAGAGAAGAAAAGGAATGCGCGTGCAAGCAGGGCAGGATTCCATATGTTCATGCCTGTGCCGCCGAACACCTCCTTGCCGAGGATGACGGCAAATGCCACTGCCAGGGCGAGCATCCAGAGGGGAACATCTGCAGGGACGATAAGAGGGATGATCATGCCGGAAACGAGGTATCCCTCATTTACTTCGTGTCCGCGTATCTGTGCGGATATGAATTCAATGGCAAGTCCCACTATATATGATACAAGGTACAGCGGAATGACCTTCACCAGACCATATCCCACTATATCCCAGAAACCCCAGTCGGTCAGACCGAAGGCGAGGCTGTGCTGGTAGCCTGTGTTCCATATTCCGAAGAGCATGGCAGGGACAAGCGCGAGCACCATGACGATCATTATCCTTTTAAGGTCAACACAGTCCCTCACATGCGAGCCTTTTCTTGTCACTGTGTCAGGAACATAGAGAAATGACTCGAAGGCATCGAATGTCGAATGCAGATAACCGAATTTTCCGCCTTTTTCAAAGGCCGGCTTGATCTTGTCGATAAATTTTCTCATAACTACCACTCTTTAAGCCATTTCTTTCATCATAAGGGCAATGCCGTCCGAAAGGATTGACTGTATCTCTATCTTGGACGGGCATACGTATTCGCAGAGCGCAAGGTCTTCTTCCAGAACTTCATATATTCCGAACTGCTCCATCTTGTCAATGTCTCCTGCAAGGCAGGCCTTGATGAGGTAGACAGGATAGAGATCCATAGGAAGCACTTTGGAGTAGACATCTGACATCACAAAGGCACGCGGGCCGCCGTGAAGATTGGTGTCCATGTCATAGGTCTTCTTTGGCGTGAGCCATGAGAAGTATGTGTGTGACATGCTGAACTGTTTGCTCCTGAAAGGCTTGGCCCATCCGAAAAGTTCATGGGTGCGGCCTTCCTTTACAAGGGTGATCTGGTTGTCGAAGAATCCGAGGAATCCGTCCTGGCCGGCATTGGTACCGGTGAGGACATCCCCGCTGATGAACCTTGTCTCTTCTGCCGGGCCGGCGCAGAAATCTGCAATGTCTTTCATGGAGATACCGCAGATCCCTTTCACATAGGCCGGCTCCTTGGCTTCTGGCCCTGTAACTGCGATGATACGGCTCATGTCATATCTGCCGGTGTTGAAGAGTTTGCCTATGGCGGCAAGCATCAGAGGCGATACGGTCCAGACGGTATCACCTTTCATGATAGGCGATATATGATGTATCTGTACGCCGACATTTCCTGCAGGATGCTTCCCGCTGAAAGTGTGGAATACAGCATTTTCAATCTTGTGGAAAGGAGTCCCGCTGGCGTTGGCTGCATTCAGGGATATGTGCACCCCGCCGTCAGTGAGTCTGGAGAGGACATTCACTCCTGTCTGGATGTTCTGGAACTCGTCCCTGAGCACATATTCAGGATCCGGAGCCAGAGGTGCAGTCGAGAATGCGGATACGAAGATAGCCTTAGGCTTTACGGCCGGATTGGCGATAATGCCGTAAGGTCTCTGGATAAGGGCCGGCCAAAGGCCGCTTTGCATGAGCAGGGACTTTATCTGGTTTCCGTCAAGGGAGTTGACCTTCCCGACATTGAATTCCAGATATTCCTGTTCGGAGTCAGCCTTGATGCGTACCTCAAGCAGCTTCCTCTTTTCCCCCCTGACAATCTCTGTCACCGTACCGCTTACCGGAGATGTGAAAAGAATGTCTGGAGTTTCCTTGTCAGCCAGAACAGGCGAGCCTGCGAGCACCTTGTCACCTTCCCTGACAAGCAGTCTCGGTTTCAGACTGCGGAAATCAGTAGGCTTGACGGCGACAACGTCCGGCACTATCACCTTTCTGGTCTTCTGGGCTGCAACTCCCGAGATCGGGATATTCAGACCTTTTTTCAAATCAATGTTGTTGGACATTATAAAAACCGTTTTGAGTATTTTCATGAAAACCGCCGCGAATATAGTGAATTTTTTCGTATTTTCGCGGCCATTATGGAAAACATTGCAGATACTGTTCTTGAGGGGCTTAACGAGGTGCAGCGACAGGCTGTGTGTTGTGTAGACGGGCCCGTGCTCATCGTAGCCGGGGCCGGTTCGGGAAAAACAAGGGTGCTCACCAGCCGGATCGCCTATATATTGGCCCGGGGCTGTGATCCATCAGCGATTCTGGCACTCACTTTTACTAAAAAGGCGGCAAACGAGATGAAGGAGAGGATAGCCGCCATGGTCGGGGAGAAGAAGGCAAGACGTCTCTACATGGGGACTTTCCATTCTGTTTTCATAAGGTTCCTCAGGGAATATGCCGGCAGTCTCGGATATCCCCAGTCATTCACTATATATGACACGAGTGATTCTATCAGCGCGATAAAGGCATGTATCAAGGAACTCCAGCTCGACGACAAGGTTTACAAGCCCAAAGATGTGCTTTCACGCATATCAATGGCAAAGAACAACCTCTATACCGCCGAGGCATATGCGCGGAAGCCTGAGATAGTCCAGAATGATGCCGCAAGGAAGAAGCCGAGAATATGCGACATATACCGTCTGTATGCACAGAAATGCAGACAGTCCGGAGTCATGGACTTCGATGACATCCTCCTGAACATGAACATATTGCTCAGGGACAACCTTGAAGCCCTGGAGTCGGTTGCCGGCCGCTTCTCATATATTATGGTGGATGAGTATCAGGATACCAACTATTCCCAGTATGTCATATTGAAGAAATTGAGTGCTGTTCACCGCAATATCTGTGTAGTGGGGGATGATTCGCAGTCAATCTATGGGTTCAGGGGAGCAAAGATCGAGAACATACTCAATTTCAGGAGCGACTATCCCGACAACAGGATATTCCGGCTTGAGCAGAACTACCGTTCTACAAGGACGATAGTCGATGCCGCCAATTCGCTGATTGCCAAAAATACGGCAAGAATCCCGAAAAAATGTTTCTCTGAAAGCGAGACAGGGGAGAAGATAAGGCTCATAAATGCCTATACCGAGCAGGAAGAGGCCTTGCTGATAGCCTCGTCAATTTTGTCGAGAATACAGTCTGCACATGCCCAGTATCAGGATTTTGCCATATTATACAGGACTAATTCCCAGTCCAGGGCCCTGGAGGAGGCTCTCAGAAGGCGTAATCTGCCGTACGTAATATATTCCGGCAATTCTTTCTATGACAGGGCCGAGGTAAAGGATATGATGGCATATCTGAAACTTGTTGCCAATCCCAATGATGAAGAGTCTTTCAAGCGGGTGCTCAACAAGCCTGCAAGAGGGATTGGGGCGACCTCCATGGCGGCACTTGCCGCTGCAGCGTCGGACAGGGGGATATCATTGTATGCGGCAGGGCTCTCCGACGGGCTGGAGACATATGGGCTGAAGCCGGCGGCCATATCGCGGATACGGAGTTTCTGCCAGATGATATCATTGCTGAATGCCAGGGCGGCAAGAGAGGATGCCCATGACATAGCCGTATCGGCTGCTGTGGATTCCGGATTGCTGGCAGATCTGAAAAGCGACAACAGCATAGAGGGCCAGTCACGTACGTCCAATGTCGAGGAACTTCTCAACAGTGTGAGTGCCTTTGTCGAGGAAAGGAAGAGCGAGTATATGGAAGAGATGCAGGCAGACAGTGCTGCTGATGAGGTGGCAGGGCCTGCAGTGTCGGATCTGCCTGCTGTCACTATCAATGAATATCTTGAAAATGTGTCCCTTCTGAGCGCTGTGGATATGTCCGATGACGAGGACTCGGCCAACAGGATTACGCTTATGACGGTGCATTCATCAAAGGGACTGGAGTTTCCATATGTGTATGTGGCAGGTATGGAGGAGAACCTGTTCCCCTCAGGCGGGATGCTCGCCTCTGAAAGTGACATAGAGGAGGAGAGGCGACTTTTTTATGTGGCTGTCACAAGGGCAAGGAAAGCGGTGTGCCTTTCTTTTGCTTCCACAAGAATGCGGAACGGCAAGTCGGAGTCCAATGCCCCGAGCCGTTTTGTAAGGGAGATAGACAGCAGGTACATTCTGAATCCGCTTGGCGGGGCTTCTGACGGGCCGGACAGAATGGAGTCTTCCCGCAGGTGGCAAGGCAGACCGTCAGAACCTTCCCCATCTCATTCCGGAGGAGAAGATATCTCTGCCGGGCGCAAGTCCGGTGTCACGCCGTTCCGGAAGCCTGCCGCAGCCGTTCCGAAGCGTGTTGCGGATGCGGATTTCGAACCTACGCCGATCCTGCAGTTGAGGGCAGGCCAGAGGATAGAGCACAACAGATTCGGGTTCGGGC
>JADILX010000067.1 GCA_017695025.1 Candidatus Cryptobacteroides excrementavium | reverse complement strand
CTCATATCCATCTCCCAGGTATCGGAGACTCTCGGTATCCTGCTGATTCCTTTTGCGATGAAAAGATTCGGCATCAAGAAAGTGATGCTCATCGCCATGGTCGCATGGGTATTCAGGTTCGGGCTGTTCGGCGCGGGAAATCCTGGAGACGGGGTGTGGATGTTCATCCTGTCAATGATTGTCTACGGTGTGGCCTTCGATTTCTTCAACATATCGGGCTCTCTTTTCGTCAATGACAGGACATCTGAAGACATCAGGTCAAGTGCACAGGGTCTCTTCATGCTCATGACCAACGGGATCGGGGCCTCAATAGGAATGATAGGAGCCCAGGCCGTAGTCAACCACTTCACATGGCCTACGGAAGTAGAGGGCATCACCTACACTGTAGGAAACTGGAGTGCCGCCTGGTATATCTTTGCAGGCTATGCACTCGCAGTGGCAATACTTTTTGCCATCGTATTCAAAGACCCTGGCAAAGAGATTTCAAGGAAACGGGAATAATCATTTCCTGCGGACAGAAGACGCCCCGGACGCAGAGACTTTCTCCGTAGCGGCATTGCCGTCATAAACAAGACTGGATGCACCTGAAGCCTTCCCTGAGATGCTTCCGTTGCAAGTTACTCTGGCGCTGCTCGCCCCTGAAAGGTCAAACAGGAGATCTTCAACTTCAAGAAGGCTTCCGTCAAGGCCTTTCAGTCCGGATGCCCCTGAAATGACTGCACTGCAAGACCGGACTGTGCCGCAAAGCCTGGCTGAAGATGCTCCGGAAAGTTCTATCTCTGCCTTATCGGCACTGATACTGCCTTTCATATCCGATGCCCCGGACAGGTCGACAGACAGGGACTTTGCCCTGATGTCGGCACGGAGTCCGGATGCTCCGGACAGCCCGACTGTAAGCACTCCGGCTGTAATAAGACTGTCGGATGACACCGAGGATGCCCCGTGCACATCAATGCCTTCAAGAGAATTGCTTACAGGGACAATGACCTTGATGTCCGGCATGCCTCCGGCAAAACGGTATTTCATGGCGGGAGAGACTTCAAGGGACAGTTTCCCTCTGTCCTGCCTTACAGATACATAGTCAATGAAATCTTTATCCGTAGTCACATAGACGGAATCCGCTTCCGTAGAGATGACAGCTGTGATGGCATTGCCCACCTCCAGTTCAGTATAGGCTCCATTCAGGGCGTAACCTTTCACAACATCTTTCCCGGACAGGGCTTCCCCTGTTGCACATGCAGAGAATGTCCCTGCCACAAGCAGCAAAGCCGCAATAAACATGATTCGTTTCATAATACAGTTTGGTCTAAAATTGTTCTGTTTCCATCAGCAGAAATTCTGCATCTTATCTGTCAGACGGACAAACAGGGCAGAATGTTGCAGGGAATCATGAATTTTCCTCATTTTTATTGTCAGCAAGTCCGAGTTTCTGCATCAGCGCGTCAGGCTCCGGATCCCTGCCACGAAAATTTCTATAGAGTACCGCAGCATCTTTTGAACCGCCCATGGCAAGGATGTTCTTTCTGAAGGAATCTGCTGTAGCGCGGTCGAATATGCCATGCTCCTTAAACATGGAGAATGCATCAGCCTCAAGGACTTCCGCCCATTTATACGAATAATATCCTGCAGCATATCCCCCGGAAAAGATATGGCTGAAAGATGTAGATATAGAGGTACCGGAGACAGAAGGCAGGACGGACGAAGAGGCAAGGGCTCTATGTTCGAACTCCAGTACTCCGGCCGTCTCGGGCAAAGCCTTCAGCGTATGCCACGTCATGTCGAGAATCCCGAACTGCAGTTGACGCACCTGCTGATAGCCGGAAAGATAGTTCCTGGCGGCGACTATCTTGTCCACAAGTTCTGCCGGTATGACGGATCCGGTACGGTAATCTTTTGCAAACAGAGACAGGTATTCCGGCTCATACGCCCAGTTTTCCATAATCTGGGACGGAAGTTCCACAAAATCCCGGGAGACATTGGTCCCGGTAAGCGACGGATACCGTCCCTCAGCCAATATCCCGTGCAAGGCATGCCCGAACTCATGCAGGAAAGTCGTAAATTCAGAATGAGTCAATAAAGACGGGGATGAAGGGGTCGGCTTGGTAAAATTGGTTACTATGCTGACAAACGGGCGCTCTTCAACACCATTCAGTACACACTGCCCTCGGAATTCAGTCATCCATGCCCCGCCGCGCTTGCCGGGACGCGGGAAAAAATCAGCATAGAACAAAGCCATATGACGGCCTGACGAATCCAGCACATCATACACCTTTACATCCTTATGATACACAGGAAGATCATCCCTCTCCTCGAACCTGAGCCCGTAAAGTCTCCCGGCCAGACCGAATACTGCCGCAATACAATCCTCGAGCCTGAAATAAGGCTTCAACATCTCTTCGCTCAGGAAAAACCTGGATTCCTGATATCGCTCGGCCCAGAAAGGAAAATCCCACGGCTGAAAATCAGCCCCGTCAAATCCATTGTCTTCTGCATATCTGCGTACGGTCCCGACTTCTTCCCTGGCAAAAGGCAGAGTCCTTGCCATCAGATCCGACAGGAATTCATTGACCGTCCGGGGATTCTTCGCCATCCTTTCCTCAAGGGCATAATCCGCATATGTCTCATACCCGAGCAGGGCGGCAATCTTCATGCGCAGCATGACAATATCCTTTACTGTCCCGGAATTGTCATTTTGACCTCCGGCAGCCCTCGACCCTCTTGCCAGATACATCTTCTGCCGTAAATCCCTGTTGCTGCTGTACTTCATGAACGGGCCATAACTCGAATAGTCAAGAGTGAACACCCATCCTTCAAGACCTCTTTCGGCAGCCTCAGCCGCCCCCATCTCCCGGACATACTCCGGAAGACCTTCAAGTTCAGACGCCGTCTCAAGATGCAGGACAAATGAATTGGTGTCCGCAAGCACATTCTTCCCGAACTGCAGGGAAAGCAGGGACAGTTTTTCAGAATACTCCTGGAACTTCTTCTTGCCGTCTTCAGACAAGGCGGCCCCATGCCTTCTGAAAAAACGCCATGTATTTTCAGTCAGCATCATCTGGTCCTCATCCAGACCCAGACTTTCCTTTTTCATATACACCTGCCTGACCTTCTCGAAAAGACCGCTGTTCAACGACACATACATGGAATACCCGGTCAGCATCGGCGAAACTTCCTCTGCTATCTGCTGCATAGTATCATCAGTCTCAGCCTCAAGCAGGTTGAAAAAAATGTCCGATACCCTGTCCAGCGTACGCCCGCTGAATTCAAGGGCCTCTATCGTGTTGAAGAAATCCGGTTCAGCGCGATTTTCAACAATCCGGTCTATCTCAGCCTTTGCCTCCCCGATGGCTGTCTTAAAGGCCGGGATATAATGTTCATGCCTTATCTTGTCAAACTGCAGCGCTCCATACTTCAGGGGAGACGGGTCAAGAAGCGGATTGCCATAAAATCCATCCATAGCACAAAATTTTATTGCTTTGGACGCGAATGTACGGAATTTTTCAGTGATATTCAGTCGGCCGGCAAAGATTGTATTCTCGACACGCTGCAGATTCTTGTCGGAGTCAGGACATACCTTATGTCAAAGCAGCAGAACTCGTCATGCCTGCGGGACTTCCGGTAAGAGGTGACATAATCCGGATCAAACCCGAGATGCTTGAGTTCCAGAAGATCCATGGATGCGAGTCCGAGTTTCAGCATACGCTCAAGTATGTCATGGTTCTTGTTCAGGGCATTCATTACCTTCAGCCTTGTAGCCCTCCCGTCCCTCGCCTTCCTGTTGTTATATCTGTTTTTACAACTTTCGCAGCAGAATTTCCTGTCTGTCCTCCCATAATGGATCTCGTCACCGCACTCAAGGCATGTGGCTGGCCTGTGCTCTCCTTCAGTCTTATAGTTCATGGCATCCGCTTTTGGTCAGGGCCAAAAATGTAAAACACATGTCACA
>JADILX010000066.1 GCA_017695025.1 Candidatus Cryptobacteroides excrementavium | reverse complement strand
CTCTATAAATAAGAACAAGGAAGACTGAACGATGACGCTTCGGACGGCAATAGATTCAACTGCCGCCCGAAGCCTTTTTTCAAGCAATGGATTCCGAATCGGGGCTGCAACTTGCGGATGAAGGTATCGTTGGTTAGGTTTGTCGGTAAACCCACGCCAAGGCAAGAAATGGAATTGGCGGAATGTTACCGTTGTTCTGCAGGTCTGGGCGGAACGGATTTCGTCCGCATGGTCGAGCAGGGGAGAAACTTGTGTCACTGCCCGGAAGTCTCGCTTTTCTCTCCGGAAATCATGCGCGGATTCCCCGAAAGAGTCGCTATATTTGTACCAATCAACCTGAGAAAATCATGAACGGTCTGGACACTTCAGGAAACAGGGAGATAAGGATTTTTCTGTCTTCCACGTTTTCCGACATGCAGGAAGAACGCAATTACCTCACAAAAAAGATATTTCCATCTATCAGGGAGGCCTGTGAAAAACGTGGAGTGAGTTTCACTGTACTTGACCTCAGATGGGGCATTACGGAAGAAGCATCCCGCACGGGGAAGGTCATTGAGATCTGCATGGACGAGATAAGGAGGACAAAACCGTTTTTTATAGGACTTCTTGGCGGCAGGTACGGCTGGATCCCGACAGAAAAAGAGACGGGTCTGAACAGACATCTGACAGAGAAATATCCGTGGATTACGGAATATCTGAAATCCGGATGCAGCATCACCGAGATAGAAATGCAATATGCAGTCCTTGCCGGAACAGACGATATAGACGCTTTCTTCTTCCTCCGTGAAATGGGAAGTGTCCCGTCCAGATTCAGGGAGAAGGACGGCAGCCTGGAAAAGGAAAAACTCGGACGGCTCAGGGACGAAGTCTTGAAACAGAGCCGTGAAGGACGCTGTACTGCCGATTTCTATACGGACATGCCACGGCTCGGACGTGTGGTCAGGGAACGGTTGCTTGCCATGATTGACAGACGTTTCCCCGAAAATGAAGAGCAGGACAGAGACAGGCTCATCCTCCGCAGCCAGGCCTTCGAAAGATCCCGGCTCCGCTCAGGCTACATCGATAATTCCGGGAAAAGGCTGTCTTCCATGGACCGGGCCTTTAATGAAAATCCTGATGTCATCCTCGTAACCGGAGAAAAAGGTCTGGGTAAAAGCGCCTTGCTCGCCAACTGGCATCCCGAAGACAAAATTAGAGATAAAGACGGCAAGGAATGGTGCATAATAAGAACCGATGTGGATGATTCTGTGAATTCCGTCGAACGGCTTGCCGGAATGTTCATGTATCAGGTAAGGCAGGCGGATGCCGGCCTTGCGGTACAGGAGAATGAGCCTGGGACAGCACTGACAGAACTTCCTGAATACCTTAAAGGCAGTCAATCGCATTTTGTCTGGGTAATAGACAGTCTGGGAAAAATAGTTACTGACAATCCGTCTGACTTCGGATTCCTTTTTACGTTGCCGGGAAATGTCAGGCTCATTATTGCGGCAGACAAAGAATTTTTCGACAGCATTTCATGTTTCACAAAAGGGAAAACAAGTGTCGTGAAAGTGATGCCGCTTGAAGAAATCGAAAAACTGAAGATACTTAAAGGGCATCTGTCGCAATACGGCAAGAGTCTCACTGAAAAACAGGAGATCCATATAATGTCTTCGACAATCCTGTCGAACCCGTCTCTGCTGGAACTTTTCATCAACGAACTGGTGCAGTTCGGAATATATGAAGAACTCGACGGATTCATCGACAGGCTTGTTTCTGCAGACAGCCGGAAAGAATTGATTACGCGTGTACTGGACATAATTGAGGCGGATTTCGGGGCCGGGACGATAAGAAATATTCTTGGGCTCATGGCATGTGCTGACTACGGGCTGGACGAAACGCTCCTGATTGATGAACTGCATCTGACTCAGTTGGACTGGTCGGCCATATACAGCGCAGTCGAGTCTTTGGTTATAAGGCACGGGGGACTCATCTCAATCAAGGAAGACTATATCCATAAATGCATTGCAGACAGGTATCTTGTTGACGGTAATGCAGTGGCGGATATCCGGAGATCGGCAATCCGTATCCTGAAAAAGGAACGGAAGGCAAGAATGCGGAGCCTCGGCATCGTTGACAGATTGCTGTACAGAATTTCCGGACTCAATATCGGCGGTGAGGCCGCTCGCAGGCACGTGATTATCTCATATGATCTTGCCCGGCAGTATTTTGCCATAGGAAAGTCAGGGCCGGCAATAAGGATTGTGTCCCATGAATTTTCTGCGATGCTGATTTCAGGGATATATGCATTCAGAGTCATCGGGCTTTTAAATCAGGCTGTCGCAGCCGGTTTTCTCCTTGAACGGTGCTTTCCCTTCCCGAAGCTGCTGTCCTGTTCCATGGTTGATGACGGTTTCCAGGAAATTATCGCATATGTAAGTGTTTTCAGACTTACAGATCCAGACTTGCCGGCGAGACTCGGAAAGAAACTGAGGCGGATGCCGTTGCCGAAAAAATTCAGAAATAAAATGCTTGATGCACTTGCCAGTGTCAGACAGCAAGCGCCAGCCGGCAATATCGAAGATTCGTGGGAACCTGGTAAAGAAGTCGATAATGTCATTCAGATAGCTTCCTTTCTGAATGATATGATATGCATGCTGTCCGAGTCGAGAATAAGGCATATTAAGGAAAGGGCAGAGGCTGTTGCTGCATCACTTCCTGACGACTCTTTGACTGGTATATTCATGAAATATATTATCTCATACGCTTTGATACGGGAAGACAGGATTGACGAAGCGGAAAGTCTTTTCCTTTCTACAGCTAACATGAATGATCCCAAGAATGCCCTTGCCTTGAAATTTGAAATGGCATTTGCACGTAAAGATCTCGAAGCGTGTTTTAAGCAGTTAAGGCATCTGAGGTATTTGATCTCCGTGTCTGCTGACAGCAAGGAAAGAAGATTAAAACGTATGACTGAGTTAATCTGGGACTTTGCCCTTGCTGAAAAATGGTATGCATATAACTCTGCCGATGCAATAAAAAGTATGAGGGAATTATTGGCAGAATGCCTTTCAGCAGGTGATGACGGTATCGGGTATATGAGGACAATGGCATTCTCTCTTCATGTAAAGAAATGTTTCAAGGCCGCGATAGATGCATACGGCATCCTGTTGGAGTCTGAGACAGATGCCCGAGACCTGGCTGCCGACAGTTGGAATTCGGCCAGTTGTCTGAAAGCCGAAAGACGGTATGCCGAGGCAGCCGAGGCCTGCATGGTCACCGCAAGGTATTATGCCGGGAACAATACCGTAGAATACCTTGACACGATTTATTCTGTCACAGAAAACCTGGTCGCAGCGAAAAAATCCCCGGAGGCAGTGGCAACAGTCAAAGATGCTTTCATGGAAGTTCAGAACGCAGGGCCAGGCCTTTCTCCTGATGAAGAAGTGGACTGTTACAACCGGATTGTCGTGATGCTTAACATGGCGTATGACCATTTCGGCACCCCGGATGAGCCGCTGGAACTGGGCAGTATATCTATGAAGAGAATCATGGAATATACTGCGGAGCCAGACATCAGAATCATATCGAACTTCACTATTCTGCTAGACCGGGTGGCTGCCTTATTCCCTGGCCGGGACAGGTTCCGGGATGCTTTTTCCTTGATTAAACCATATGTGGATGTGCTATTGCGCGAACAGAAAGAGAAATTTGCTGGCGTACTTACTTCCTGTGCCATTATTGCCGGAGATTATAATACTGCCGGCAAAATACTTGATACGGTGCAGGATGGACAAGATGATATCTCAAAATATGCCGAACAGATAGTGATGCTTCGTATGATATCTGAAGATGTAAAAATCAGGCTAAATACTATTTCATATATTGCAGAAACAATCGGATTGAATAATTTCTTAAATAAATTCAGAAAATACAATTGTATTGAACCTTTGAGAGAATATTATATGCAAACAGCAGATTCTGATAGCCTGTTTGTTATCTGGAAAATTTCTTCTGCCACGAACGATACAGAGATTCAGTCATGGTGTGAAGCCTGTATGAAAGATATTGTTCAACAAGATAATACGGTCGCAAATCTTGTCGTCTATATCTCTCGGATAAAAGAATATCATATGGATGAGGATCCCGGGACAATGGGACAATTTTTCCGCAGTTGGTTTGGAGATATATTCAGTCATATAGATAATGTGGTTATGTATATAGAGTCTGTACTGAAATATACAGTAAACATATCTGACAAGAAGAATTCACCTCATCTCAGAGAGAAGGATCTTTTAAAATATATTGAATTAGCGGAACAGTATGCAGAAGACAAACGGGCAGTTGTTGTTGCCATTATCGAAACAATATATAATATGTCGTGTGTCGGGTATAAAGTGGCAGATATAGGCATAATAAAAAATTTATGTGGACAATACATCAAATATTGCATGGAAGAGACTTACCAGTTTCTGAAAATAAAACTTGTAGCAATTCTGTCTGATACAGCATCCAATATTGATCAGATTGAGACATGGCGGAAACCTGATTTCCTGTCGAATATCTATGAATTGTACAGGCTTCTAGATGAACCAGTTCCGAAAAATAGGTTCCTGGAAATGCTGGCTACTACAACTGCAGATGTGTGGCAGTCCGGGTCTTTTAGGACGTATGAACTTTTGTATGAAATCTATGAAATATATCTTCTTTTGGGAGAACCTGCTCCTAAAGATGTTGTGGTGGCTACACTTAAATGGGGCGCAGAGAAATCCCCGTCAAGACTATATATCACTTTTCTTAATGTTATTAGACATGAACTGTCATACGGCTCTTCCATGGATATAGATGTCTGTGCCCTCGTCACAGGATTCTGTATTTCAAAAGGTCTGAATGAAGATGCGGAAACAAGCCTCTCTTTTTTTGAAGAAATTGTCAAGGATCAGGAAGAATTTGTGATGTCAGTCAGATTGTGCAGGGCTATACTTGACGCAAACAAAGGTGAATACTCCGCTGCGGCAAAGATTTATTCTTCAGTTCTGTCTGGGGAATTCGAAATTAGTGCTGGATACAAGATATTCCAAAAGTATTTTGCCGATTTTCCTGAAATGACTTCGGCAATGAATAATCTTCAGATGGCTGCCATGTCTGAAATCTATGCAGGAAACTACTCTGTCGGAATCGCATTAGCAAGTCGAATTAATTCAATGAATATAGTGCAATACAGATACACAGGGGATTTTCTTGTGTGCCTCTCCTTGTTGCGTAGCGGGCTGGTCGAAGACGCGTTAGAATTTTTCTCTGAAAAGTTCTTTTCTACAATCAATGACTACGATAGATTGCCTATTGATCACAATAAGATGATATTGTTTATGGTCTACATAGAAACTGCAAAAGTATATGCAGCAAAAGGGGAGACAGAGGACGCTGCATTGATGATTTCCCGTGCTGAGAAATGCTATAATTTGGATCCCCCATCCGTCTGCCGGAGGGAACTTGAACGGGCCAGGGCTTTGCTGCAGGAAGCCAGGGGAGGACAGGGATTGTCGCAGGAAACTTAAACGGTAATTCCCGCTGCTCTTGTTTATTTATGAATTGTTTCCTATCTTTGCAGCCCCTTTTGTGAGGGAAGCCGTGTAGAAGCGGCTTGGATATTTATTAACAGTTAATTACAAACAAAATGATCAAACAGTACGAGACCGTTTTCATTGCAACTCCCGTTTTGTCTGAGGCCCAGATGAAGGAAGCGGTTGCCAAGTACGTCAGTTTCATCAAAGAAAACGGCGGTGAGATTGTGTACGAAGAGGATTGGGGATTGAAGCAGTTGGCATACCCTATCCAGAAGAAGACATCAGGATTTTATTATCTGATCGAGTTCAAGGCAGATACCCAGTTCATCGGGATGCTCGAGACCCAGTATCGCAGGGACGAGAGGATCATCAGGTTCCTTACTTTTGCGATGGACAAGCATGCAGTGGCATATGCTGAGAAGAGAAGGGCTAACAAACAGGCTAAAAAGGAGGCATAATCATGGCACAGAACAGTGAAATCAGATATCTCAATCCTCCTACAGTAGAGGTCAAGAGGAAAAAATACTGCCGCTTCAAGAAGGCAGGCATCAAATATGTCGACTACAAGGACGCCGAGTTCCTCAAGAAATTCCTGAACGAGCAGGGAAAGATCCTTCCTCGCCGTCTCACCGGAACTTCCCTCAAATTCCAGAGGAAAGTGGCTCAGGCAGTGAAAAGGGCAAGGCATCTTGCGCTTCTCCCTTATGTAACCGATCTTTTGAAATAAGGAGGACAGCCATATGGAGATTATACTTAAGAAAGATGTTGCCAAACTCGGCAATGCAGATGATATCGTGACCGTAAAGGCCGGTTATGCCCTCAACTATCTTATCCCGCAGGGCTTTGCAATCCTTGCTACGGAGTCTGCCAAGAAAGTGCATGCGGAAAATATGCGTCAGCGTGCCCACAAGGAGGCAAAACTGCGTGCAGATGCAGAGGCACTTGCAGCAAAACTCGCAGAGACACTAGTAAAAGTGACTGCAAAGGTGAGCGAGAGCGGAAAGATATACGGCTCTGTCACTACTTCACAGATAGCAGAGGCTCTTGTCGCTGCAGGTCTTGATGTCGACAAGAAAGACATCACTATCCTTTCAGAGGCAGTGAAGGAACCGGGTACATATGAGGCTTCCGTTAAATGCTACAAGGACATCAAAGGTACTTTCAAGTTTGAGGTCGTAGCAGAATAATTACTGCAGATATTGGCATGGCGCCAGCCATGTAAAAAATAAAATCACCTCCTGCCGGGGGTGATTTTTTATTATGGTATTGCATGTGAATAAATCCATACAGCGGAGGGTGCATGGAGTCAAGGCAAATGCCTCCTAATGGGTGACATACCCTTCAGGGTGTTTCCCGGCCATATGCATTTCCTCATATATTTCCTGGATGCGTTTCATATCCGCTTTAGCGTCATCCGTGAGTTCGAATTTCTGTCCTCTGCCTACTCTTTTGGTCTTCCAGTCGAAATACCCGAGATAGACCGGGCACCCGACTTCCTTTGCTATGGTGTGAAATCCAGTCTTCCATCTTTTTACGGCTTTTCTGGTCCCCTCCGGTGCTATTGCAAGATGCAGCCTCTTTGCCTTGTCCATTTCGTGGATGACACTGAGTACAAGTGAAGTGGCATTTTTCCTGTCGACAGGTATTGCGCCAAGAGCCTTGAGTATCGGCCCGAGAGGCCACCAGAAAAACTCTTTTGCTATCATTACGTAGGCCTTGCCTCCGACAGAGGTATAGTACAGGTATGAGATGACAAAATCCCATCCTGATGTATGAGGTACACCGAGAATGACACATTTGTCTTCAGGAACCGGCGGCTCTACGGCCGTCCATCCCATGGATTTAAGCATAAATCCGCAAAATTTTCTCCACATATCGGTATGTTGTTTTATTTTGCCATGAAGATGCCCGGGAGGGGAGTCTTCACGGTCAGATGTTCACGTCTTCCAGTTCTTCTTCCGAGCGAAGGTTCTGGCGGATGAAGTTCTGGCGGTCTATCGTATTGTCTCCCATGTAGAATTCCATAAGGTCCGATATGGACTCCTCGTCGCCGAGATTGACAAGATCCAGCCTCATGTCCTTGCCGATGAATCCCTTGAATTCGTCCGGGGATATTTCACCGAGTCCCTTGAACCTTGTGATCTGTACACCGTTCTTCATGGCTTTGACAGCCGCTTCCTTTTCTTCCCTGCTGTAGCAGTAGCGTATCTCCTTCTTGTTCTTTACCCGGAAGAGCGGTGTCTGGAGTATGTGTACATGGCCTCTCCTGATGAGGTCAGGATAATATTTCAGGAAAAAAGTCACTACAAGCAGCCTGATGTGCATCCCGTCGTCATCGGCATCTGTCGCCACAATGATGTTGTTGTAGCGGAGATTGTCCATGTCCTCTTCGACTCCGAGAGCGGCTATCAGCAGATTGAGTTCCTCGTTTTCGGCCACATGCTTGCGGCTTTCCTTATAGCAGTTGATGGGCTTGCCCCTGAGGCTGAATACGGCCTGTGTGTTGGCATCCCTTACCTTTGTGATGGTGCCGCTTGCAGAGTCGCCCTCAGTGATGAATATGCTGGTAAGTTCTGCTTCGTCCTGCCTTCCTGCCGGAAGTTTGTCGTTGTAGTGTATCCTGCAGTCTTTCAGTTTCTTGTTGAATACGCTGGCCCTTTTGGCCCTCTCCTTTGTCTTTTTCTGGATTCCGGATATCTCCTTCCTTTCCTGCTCAGACGCCACTATTTTTTCCTGCATTGCAGAGGCTGTGTCCTTGTGCATGTGCAGATAGTTGTCAAGCCTTGTCTTGATGAAATCGTTGACAAACGACCTGATGGTAGGCCCCCTGTCAGAGGTGATGGTTCCGTCCGGGGCCTTGGCCGTCTTGTCCCACATGTAGGTGGAGCCGAGTTTTATCTTTGTCTGGGACTCGAAGTGCGGCTCCTGTATCTGGATGCTTATCGCCCCGACTACGCCCTGACGCACATCTTCCGGTGCATAGTCTTTCCCGAAGAATTCCTTGACCGTCTTGGCTATCGCTTCCCGGAATGCTGCGAGATGGGTGCCCCCGTCCCTTGTGTTCTGCCCGTTGACAAAGGAAAGTATGTTTTCACCGTAACTGTTGCCGTGTGTGAGGACTATCTCGATGTCTTCTCCTTCGAGATGTATCGGCGGATATAGCGGCTGTTCCGTGATATTTTCATTTATCAGGTCGAGAAGCCCGTTTCTGGACAGATATGGAGTGCCGTTGAAGTTCAGGGTAAGCCCTTTCTTGAGGTAGGAGTAGTTCTTCACCATTGCAATCACATAGTCCGTGTTGAAGGCGAAGTCCCCGAACATCTCTTCGTCAGGCGTAAACCTGACGAGTGTCCCGTTTTTCTCCTTTGTAGTGTGCCGTCCTGAATCTATGAGTTCCCCTCTGCTGAAAAGGGCGGAAGAACTCTCTCCGTCACGGAAAGACTCTACATAAAAAGATGAGGAAAGCGCATTTACGGCCTTGGTCCCGACCCCGTTGAGGCCGACAGACTTCTTGAACGCCCCGTCATCGAATTTGCCCCCCGTGTTCAACTTGCTTGTGACGTCTATGACGGAGTTGAGCGGAATCCCGCGTCCGAAATCCCTCACAGTGACGTCCTTGCCGTCTATAGTGATGTCGACTGTCTTTCCGAATCCCATGGCAAACTCGTCTATGGCGTTGTCTATTACCTCCTTGAGGAGTACGTATATACCGTCGCCAGGATTGTCCCCGTTCCCGAGCCGTCCTATGTACATGCCTGCCCTCTTGCGGATGTGTTCATTCCACTTGAGGGTCTTGATGTTTTCATCAGTGTAATTGTTCGTCAAGTTGTCAGCCATATCTTTCACGATGTGCAAATCTCTGCAAAAATAGCAAGAATCTGTGATTTTCGGAATTTTTAGTGCTGCATGTTGTCCGGATCTGTTGCCGTGCGCAGCCCGGTGCCGTCCGGTATGTCGTCTGATATATCTGCCGATGCCGTCCGATGCTGCCCGATGCCGTCCGATGCTGTCGGTGCTGTCGTCCGGTGTGGCGTATTTGGATAGTCTCCGGAAAATATATATCTTTGCAAAATTAACGTGTAATAATTTTCTTAACCAGAAATGAGACGGACAGGATTTGTTCTGGCAGGACTTGCCATCTTGTTCTCCGCATGTTCAGAAGAACTTTCCGCACCGGATGGCGGTGTGAAAGGGGAGGTGATGATTTCACTGTCTTCTTCCGGAGAGACAAATGCAGTCCCTGCCCTCAGGGCGGATGGCACACAATCCGCATCTGTAACGGATCTTCCTGACATCAATGAGTTTGAAGTGGAGATATACAACTCCAGGGGAATCAGGCTCTATCGGGACTCCTATGCGAATACCGCAGGGAAAAAGATTGCTCTGAATGCTGGCGAATACAGGCTTCTTGCCCAGCATGGAGATTCTACAGGTATCGGTTTCAATTCCATATGGTACGCTGCGGACGAACTGTTCTCGGTACGCGGTCAGACAGAGGAGGAAATCGCGGCTGTAGCGAAGATGTCGAAGGTCAAGGTGGCAATCGAATATGGAACCAATCTCAGGCTCCAGTACAATCAGTATCATTCCAGGGTCAGGCTGGACGGCTCTTCAAGACGTTATCTCAAGTTTGAGAAGGATGAGTCCCGTCCGGGCTATTTCCCGGCAGGAAATCTCGGGTATGAATTTTATGCAATGGTGGACGGAGAGTGGAAATATTTCCCTGCCGGGCCAGTGGAATGCCATCCGAACGATTTCATTACTTTCCATGTAGAACTCGACCTCGGTTCGGGAAGTCTGGAGGTGGTGACTGTGAAGGTCGACGGGGAGATGGAAGAAGTCGTCAAGGAGGAGACCATCCCGGCAGAGGCTGCCCCGAAAGACCCTCCGGTCATTACACTTTATGGCTTTGATGAAAATAAGGCCTATACAGTGCTCGAGGCGGAAGATTCAGCATGGGTGCAGGCAGGGATAGAGGCCCGCGGCGGGGTGCAGAAATGTCTGCTGAATGTGCAGTCCGGCTATCTTGCAGGTCTTGGGGTGCCGCAGGGGACGGACATAGATCTGGCAGATCCTTCCCTTGATGCAGAAATTGCCGGAGCATTGAGGTCTGTGGGCATCAGG
>JADILX010000065.1 GCA_017695025.1 Candidatus Cryptobacteroides excrementavium | reverse complement strand
GTCGTAATACGGTCGCGTTCCATATAAAGAGACGGGGCGGTACCTCCCATTACACAGTTTACCTGATGATTGCGTTTTGATATGGACTTGTCGAAGACTGTGGCTTCCGGACTGAAATATTGGCGCTCATGCGTACCCCCGTCTGTCCCGGTGGCGATGCCTGTATCATTATGGCCCGGAAAATATTTTTCTGCCAGCCTGTTGACCTCCTTCTCCATTCTGGTTTCATCAATATCCGCAACGACGGTAAACGCCATTTCTTCCGGACGGAATTTTTCCCTGACAAATCTCAGCAGTTCTTCCCTGGTAATCCTCTTGACAGAGGCTGTAGTCCCGAGAATGGGGCCGGACAGGGGATGGCCGCTGAAAAGCATCTCTTCAAACCTGTCATAAATGTCTTCAGCAGGGGAGTCCTTGTATGAATTGATTTCATCCGTCACAACCCCTTTTTCAGTCTCCACCTCATTTGCCGGGAATGTCGCACTCGTTGCCAGTTCGAACAGTAGAGACGCTGCTTTCTTGAGATCTTCTTTCAGGACAGTGGCATGCAGTACAATCTCTTCTTTTGTGGTGTAGGCATTGAGTTCCCCTCCAAGCCTGTCCAGATAGCCGTTGATTGTCGCCGCGTTTTTCATGGCTGTCCCTTTGAATATGGTATGCTCTACCATATGCGCTGTCCCTGAATGGAACCCGGCCTCATCCCTTGTCCCGCATTTTATGCTCAGGGCACAATATCCTACTGCCGAACTGCTTCTCTTCACGGCATACCTGATGCCGCATGTGGCCTTGCCGCACTTCATCTTCCCCCTCCCTGTCTTCAGTTTCTGACGGCGGTTATCCTCATTATGTCCTCGGCCAGGAACCCCGGGCCGGTATGCCTGTTGATACGATGTTTCCTGTAATAATACAACTGGTGTGTCCCTGCATCGATGAGCATCTTGTAACAGAACGAGCCGGTGACCGGAGATGAAGGGCACACAGTGTAACTGACGAGAGTCCCGGGTTCATTCCTGAGCATCAGGTCGTCCGCATCCTCTTCAGGGACCGCTGTCACCCCATCGTTGAAATATGTCTCCCTGACAGCAGGCGTAATCTCTTCGGAGAGGTCTTCTTCGGCAAACACTATTTTCATCCCCGCAGTGCCGAATATGTCTTCTGATGTGGTGTTCAGTCCGGAATAGGCACGGATGCCTCCTTCCAGGGCATACAATACATGCTCCTGTATGATGTCTATAAGCGCCGGCAGGAAGATGAACTCTCTGCCGGACGGATATTTTGCGGCTCTGACAGGGATTGTTACGAGTTCAAGCATCCCGCCCAGACCCTTTTCCGCCCCTTCGCCTCCTTTGATGAGGGAAAGCATCTCTATCCCCGGCTCCTGTTCGCGGCGGTATCGTGTCTTGACCGGAACGAGGAAATAATAGTCGCTGTCACCCATAAGGCTCTTGAATTCGGCAAATGTACAGAATTCGAACGGGGATATGTTCCATCTTGCCCTTATCTCCTCCTTGAGTGCGGGATCAAAGAAATCATTGCCGGAAAGGACTATCTTTGTGGTCTTTTCCTGAAAATCCGCTATTTTTTCATCTTTGGTAGTTATCTGTGCCTGTGCCGACATCAGAACCGGCATAAGTGCTGCCGCTATCAGCAGAAGAATCTTTTTCATATGACTGTCTCTCCAAAAGTTCTGTCCTGCATGTAAGATATGTGCTTATCTTTCATGAACGGGCAGCAAAGTTACAAAAATATGATTAAATTTGTCGGTTATGACAGAATATATAGTATCAGCAAGAAAATACAGGCCGGACACTTTCGAGACTCTGGTCGGGCAGGATAATATTGCCCGTACCCTCAAGAACTCGATAGTCCGCGGACAACTCGCCCATGCCTATCTTTTCTGCGGGCCGCGCGGAGTGGGCAAGACGAGTACGGCAAGAATCTTTGCCAAGACCATCAACTGTTCCAGCCCTACTCCGGACATGGAGCCTTGCGGCAAATGCGAGTCATGCATATCTTTTGCCGAAGGCCGTTCCTACTGTATCCATGAACTTGATGCCGCCTCAAACAATGGAGTCGATGACATAAAGGCCCTGATGGAGCAGGTCCGGATACCGCCGCAGGTGGGAAAATACAGCGTATATATCATAGATGAGGTCCATATGCTGTCCCAGTCTGCCTTCAATGCCTTTCTCAAGACGCTGGAGGAACCTCCTGCCCATGCTATTTTTATTCTGGCCACGACTGAGAAGCACAAGATACTGCCCACTATCCTGTCCCGGTGCCAGACCTATGACTTCAACAGGATCACTGTGGACAACATCGTGAGGAATCTCCGCCGTATCGCTGAAAAGGAGGAAGTGAAGATTGACGATGAGTCGCTCCATGTCATAGCCCAGAAAGCCGACGGGGCAATGCGTGACGCCCTGACTATATTCGACCAGACGGTCGCATTCTGTGGCACGGATGTAAAGTACCAGGACGTAATTGCCAATCTCAATGTGCTCGACTATGAGCATTGCTTCAACATGGTGGACTATTTCCTGGCCGGGGATTATGCCTCAGCCCTGCTGAAGTTCGATGCCATACTTGCCAAGGGATTCAATGCCCTGCATTTCGTGGCGGCATTGAGCAGCCATTTCCGTGACCTTATTGTGAGCAAGAACTCCGCAGCCAGTGCCCTGCTTGAACTTCCAGAGTCACTTAAGAAGAGATATACTGCCCAGGCGGCACAGTGTTCCCTGCAGTTTTTGTATGAATGCCTGAACATCACGACACAATGTGAAGCCGGTTATCGTCTGAGCGTCAACCCGAGGCTCCATATTGAATTCGCCCTGATGAAATTGAGTTTTCTGGCGCAGTCTTTATCCGGACGTGCCGCCATCCAGTCTGCTCCACATCAGGAACATCCGGGGACAGTCCTCCGGCAGGCACCTGATGCAGCCAAGGCTTCAGCAGCCGGCAGTCCAGTGACGTCCCGGCAGCCGGATGCCATCGGAAATACTTCTGGCCCGCAGCCGGTGCAGGACACGGCATCGCAGCCGTCAGCGTCATCCCAGCCGGAGCAGGACACGATATCACAGCCGACAGCAGCACCGCAGCCGTCCGCGTCATCCCAGCAGGCGCAGGACACGGCATCACAGCCGTCCGCGTCATCCCAGCCGCAGCAGGACATCGCTCCTGCTTCCGGGAGGACCCGCAGGCGCGGCACAAGAAATGCACCGGTGCTTTCTATCAAGTCAATGATGAATTCTGCGGAAGCCGGCGGCGCTTTGCCAGGCATATCTTCCGGAGCGGACGTTGAGACTGCCCCTCCGTCTGAAGAGGTGATAAGGGACAGCTGGAAGAAACTTGTAGAGGACTATGCCGCCAAACCTCGGCTTGCAAATACTATCGCTTCAGCGGAACTTGAGTTTGAAGATGCTGAAAACGGCAGGACAGTTGTGTTCAGGGTACTGAATGATGCCCAGAAAAAGTGGATTGAAGAAAAGTTGCTGAAAGAACTTGAGGGAAGGCTCAGGCTCCTGACGTCTTCATCCATGCTGTATCTGCGCGTGGACGTTGTCCTGGACAGCGAGACTTCCGCCCCCGGGCCGTATACCCCGAGTGAAAAGGCGCAGGATCTGATGTCGAAAAATGATGAGGTGCGCAGTCTCATTTCCGATTTCGGCCTTGATGTCAAATGATATAACACAAGAGAAAGAACATGAAGTTGCGTTGCGAAAATCTGGTGAAGAAATATGGCGTCCGTACGGTCGTCAAAGGGGTTTCGATGGAAGCCGAGCAAGGGGAGATCGTGGGGTTCCTCGGCCCTAACGGAGCGGGGAAAACCACCAGTTTCTATATGATAACAGGCCTGATAGTCCCGAATGCAGGCAGGATTTTCCTTGATGATGAGGATATTACGTCCCTCCCTATGTACAAGAGGGCGCAGAAGGGTGTGGGATATCTTGCCCAGGAGGCTTCTGTATTCCGCCGTATGTCCGTCGAAGACAATATAATGTCGGTGATGGAGATGAAAGGATACAGTAAGGCGGAGAGAAAGGAGAGGCTTGAGTCATTGATTGACGAGTTCGGCCTGCATAAGGTGCGCAAGAGCCTCGGAATCCAGTTGTCAGGAGGTGAGAGACGGCGCTGTGAGATCGCCAGGGCACTTTCAATAGACCCGAAGTTCATATTGCTTGACGAGCCTTTCGCCGGTGTCGACCCGATTGCCGTCGAGGATATCCAGCATATCATAGCCAAACTGAAATACAAGAATATCGGTGTCATCATCACTGACCACAATGTCGGGGAGACTCTCGCCATCATAGACAGGGCGTACCTGCTTTATGAAGGGACGATATTGCAGAGCGGCACTCCGGAGCAACTGGCGGCAGACGACGAGGTCCGTACAAAATATCTCGGATCCAATTTTGTGCTCAAACGTTCTGTGGCTGTTGAATCCGTTAAGGCTCAGTAGACATAGGCCTTTACATCATCGGCGGTAATACGGTCCCCTGAAAGAATCAGAAGACGTTCGACGACATTGCGGAGTTCCCTGATGTTTCCCGTCCAGTTCTTGTCAATGAGCATCTGCATTGCTTCCGGCTCTATTTCTCTCCGTGACATGGCTGTCTCGGAGCATATCTGGTCTATGAAATGGTCCACAAGAAGCGGGATGTCTGATTTCCTTTCATCAAGTGAAGGCACATGGATGACTATCACGCTGAGCCTGTGGTAAAGGTCCTCCCTGAAATTGCCTTTCTCTATCTCTTCCTTCAGGTTCTTGTTGGTGGCCGCTATTACCCTGACGTCCACCTGTATGTCCTTGTCGCTGCCTACACGGGAGAGTTTCTTCTCCTGAAGTACCCTCAATACCTTTGCCTGTGCAGCGAGACTCATGTCCCCTATCTCGTCAAGGAAGAGTGTACCCCCGTCAGCCTGTTCGAACTTGCCTTTGTGCTGTTTTATGGCTGAAGTGAAGGCTCCTTTTTCGTGCCCGAAAAGTTCGCTCTCTATGAGTTCGGACGGTATGGCGGCACAGTTGACCTCTATGTAGGGCATTGCGGAGCGGTTGCTTTTCTGGTGCAGGCTCCTTGCGACAAGTTCTTTACCCGTCCCGTTGGAGCCTGTGATGAGTACACGGGCATCTGTAGGGGCGACCCTGTCGATCATTTCCCTTATCCTCTGTATAGCCGGAGATTCCCCGATCATCTGCTGTCCATAGACTTTTTTCTTGAGTATCCTGGTCTCCTTGACAAGGGACACTTTGTCCGTGGCGTTTTTGATGGTTATGAGGATTCTGTTGAGATCTAGCGGCTTCTGTATGAAATCGAATGCCCCCTTCTTGATGCATTCCACGGCTGTGTCTATGTCGCCGTGTCCTGAAATCATGATTACTGCCGAGTCCACTCCATCCTGATGCAGACGGTCCAGCACTTCCAGCCCATCCATGTTCGGCATCTTTATGTCACAGAATATGGCATTGTATTTTTCTTTTTCAGCCATTTCGCATCCGATGGCACCGTCTTCGGCTACGTCCACCTCGTATCCTTCATCAGTCAGTATTTCTTTCAGCGAGTTCCTGATGGAACGTTCGTCATCTATGATAAGGAGTTTCATCTTGAAATTTGTTTGGCAGTTGCAAATATCGGATTTTTTCTGTTTATTCTGCAAAAATTCCTATTTTTGTCTGCTAAACGTGTACTAGATGCATATACCTGACATAATCATTGCAATAGACGGCTATTCTTCGACAGGGAAAAGTTCTTTTGCCAGGCTCATCGCCGATGAGTTCGGCTTCCTCTATCTTGACTCAGGGGCCCTTTACAGGGGCGTGACTTTGTATGCCATCGAAAACGGGCTGGTCTCGGCATCGGACGGGATAGACGTCCCTGCCCTTGAAAAGGCTCTGGCCACTCTTGATCTCCATTTTGAGGGGAGGGGAAGCCATTGCAGGACCTTCATGGGGGATAGATGCATTGAAAAGGACATAAGGACTCTTGCCGTATCTGGGAAGGTCAGTCCGGTGGCGGCTCTTCCGCAGGTACGTGACTATGTCGACAGAAGACTCCGTGAACTCGGGAAAGACAAGCGTGTCGTCCTGGACGGGCGTGACATAGGCACAACAGTTTTCCCTGATGCCGAACTGAAGATTTTCATGGTGGCTGATGTGGATGTCCGCGCCATGAGACGGGCTGCGGAGATGCAGGCAAAAGGCGAGGACGTATCAGTCGGGGAAGTGAGGAGAAATCTTCAGGAAAGGGACTATATAGATTCCCACAGGAAGACATCCCCGCTTGCCAAGGCTCCGGATGCCATTATCCTCGACAATTCCCGGATGACCCTTCAGGACCAGATGATATGGCTGAAGGATATTGTTGCCGGGAGGTTCAATACTGATGTCAGGGACTAAACTTACGGTTATGAACATTACTGTAGACATTGACAGCAATTCCGGATTCTGTGCCGGGGTGATACGTGCAGTCGGCAAAGCCGAAGAATTTCTTGAAAAGTCTGGCGGGGAGAAACTTTTCTCTCTCGGGGCCATAGTGCATAATGACGCTGAATTGAAGCGTCTCGAAGACAAGGGACTTGTCTGTATTGACAGGGATGATCTTGAGGAGATGCGTGATGCCGCAGGGGAGGCCCTTCTCATCAGGGCGCATGGCGAACCGCCTCAGACTTATGTCAAGGCAAGGGCGCATGGCTTCAATGTCATTGACTGTACCTGCCCTGTCGTGCTGAACCTGCAGAAAAGTATCAGGGAGGCCTGGGCAAGGATGGAACTCAGGGACGGGCAGATAGTGATATTCGGCAAGCCGGGACATGCTGAGGTGCTCGGACTTAACGGGCAGGTTGACGGGCGTGCTGTAGTGGTCGAGAACATGCAGATGCTTCTGTCCGCTGTTGAGGACGGTTCGATTGACCTCATGCGTCCTGTGGAAATATTCTCCCAGACCACCAAGAGTCCGGCAGAGTATGCTGCAATATGTTCAAAACTTGAAGTGATGATGGCTGAGGCCAACGAACTCTCGGTCGAAAGGTTCAAAGGGACGGCGATGTTCAAGGCCCATGATACCATATGTTCCCAGGTCGCGTCAAGACATGCGAAACTTTCGGCATTTGCGATGGAGCACGACATTGTCATTTTTGTCTCCGGAAAGTCGAGCTCTAACGGCAAGGTGTTGTGCGAAAGATGCAAGTCATTGAACATAAGGACATACCATATCGATTCTCCTGAAGAGTTGAGACGGGAATGGTTCAGGCCGGATGACAGGGCCGGTGTGTGCGGTGCGGCATCGACTCCAAAGTGGCTGCTCGAGGCTGTGGCAAAGGAGATACTTTCTTTCAATACAATGCCTGAAAGTAAAGGTATGGCAGAAAATTTTGTATAATCTGCGGCAATTTGTAATTTTGCACCCGCAAAAATCAACAGTCATTAAATCAAATAAATCTTATACTTATGGCAACAACAGCTGATTTTAAAAACGGTCTGTATCTCAATTTCAACGGTAAACCATGTTCCATAGTGTGGTTCCAGCATGTAAAGCCGGGGAAAGGCCCAGCCTTTGTCAAGACAAAACTCCGCAACCTTGAAAACGGCCGTATCCTCGAAAATACATTTACTGCCGGCGCAAAGATCGAGACTATCAATGTGGAGAGACGCCCGTACCAGTTCCTTTACAAGGATGAGGACGGATACAATTTCATGCACGAAGAGACATTCGAGCAGATTCATCTCGGGGAGGAGCTCGTTGATAATGCCGATCTCATGAAAGAGGGCCAGCATGTGGAGATGATGTTTGTTGCCGATGAGGAAAGATGCCTTACCTGCGAACTCCCGACATATGTAGAACTCGAAGTCACCTATACTGAGCCTGCAGTGAAAGGCGATACTGCGTCAACAAGCGCCATGAAGGAGGCCACTCTCGAGACAGGGGCGACAATCATGGTGCCTCTCTTCATCAACCAGGGAGACAAGATCCGTGTCAATACGACTGACCGTTCATACGGAGAGCGTGTGAAGTAGATATTTAGGAAGCCTTACGGTGAAACTTGCGCCTTTCAGCATGAAAGAGCGCCGGTATATGATCTCACCGTTGCATTTTTCTACGATGTTCCGGCATATGGCAAGACCAAGTCCAGTGCCGGAACTTTTTGTTGTGAAGTTCGGGGTGAACAGTTTGCCGAGATTCTCATCCGTTACCCCTGGCCCGTTGTCCTCGAACACTATGTCATAATATCCGTCTTTCGTACTGTTGCGGATGGAAATGCCTATCTGTCCCTTCTTGACTTCACGCCCGTTTTCTTTGTCTTCCTTCTGCTGTATTTCTATTGCCTGTATGGCATTTGTGAGCAGATTGACAAATACCCTTATCAGTTGGGGCCTCGGAGCCATTACAGTCGCATTTTCAAGGCCCATGTAAGATATAGTGATGTTGTCCCTGTTGTCAAAGATTGTGAGTTGTTCGCGCATCGTCTTGTCGAGGTCGACAGCCACAGGCTCCTCACTGTACAGTTTGGCAAATGTTGAGAATTCATTGGCAGTGTCCGTAAGGATGTCAATATGTTCCAGAACCACGGCAGCCACCTTGTCGAATTTTTCGCTCCATGAAGGGTCGTTCTTCTGTTTTAGCCTGATAAGCCTCTGTATCTCAAGTTTTATCGGAGTGAGAGGGTTTTTGATTTCATGGGCCACCTGTCGGGCCATTTCACTCCAGGCCTTGTCCCTTTCTCCCTGGGCCAGTTTTTTCGTGCTGTCTGACAGATCATGCACCATCCTGTTGTAGGCGTCTACGAGTGTGGATATTTCGTCGTCGCGTTTATATATGATGTATTCCAGACCATGGATGTCGGTGGAGTTCATTTTCTGCCCCATCTGCAATATAGGCCTGAACATGGTGTTGACCATAGATGTGCTGACAATAATTGTGGCGATGAGCAGGATAAGGAATATGGCAATGATTGTCGCCGAGTGGAAGAAGGCGTCCCTCTTGAAGTCGTAGCCCTGGTCTGTGTACGGGGAGTTGATGATGGCTATCATTTCCCCGCTTCCGTTGAACAGCGGGGCGTAGAGGGAATAGAACTTGTGCCCGGCAAACTGTTCCCTTGCAATGAAAAACCTCTGGTTGTCGTATATTATGTTATAATAGGCATCCTGGTTGATTCTTGACCCGAGAGTCATCCGCTCGAAGATTTCAGGGGTCGTAGTCTTGAAAATCCGTCCGTCAGGCGTATACAGGTTTATGTCGGATTTGGTCATGTTACCGACATCATTGATGATTTCGGAAAACTCCTGTGAGTTCAGGGCATGATAGTCGGAGATGTATTTTGTACGTGATTCCAGCATGGCCTGTATGGTATTTATCTTGCTGGACATCATGTTGTACATGTTGGTTTCGTTGCGGTTATATACAAATGTCACGCTGGCCGCCGTCATGATGATGAGCGTCATGAAAAGCGATACGCTCAGGACAGTATTTATCCTTGACCGGTAGTAGTTCCTCCTGAATGCGTTCTTCCTGCCTTTCCTCTTGCTGGACATCAGGTACAGCAGGCTGAAATTGATGAGCACCAGATAGGAGAATGAGATGAAATATATCATGAAGCCGCGTACGGGACGCGATATGACAATCACCTCATTGGATGACACCCAGTTGACGAAATGGATACTTTTCCTCGCCCTGAGGATGAAACTGCGGCCGGACTCTTTCTCGATGTCGGTCGTGCTTGTGCCGATGACTGTCGGATAGGCGTAGTTCCCCTTATAGGATACAAGTTTGCCTGAGATATATTTGGCATATGAGTATGCCGGGGACATGCTCATGCCGTCCAGGCCCGATATGATGCCTGGTATATTCCCGTAACCCCTGTTTCCCGAATATGATTTCGGTCTCACCTCGAGGAACATCCTTGTTATCCCGGATTTTTCCGAATAGAAGAGAAACATGCCGATATAACTCGGTACACCCTTGTTGTTCACGTAGATGAATCTTGAGTCTGACGCTATCGGCACCCCGTCCCTGACCCTCCTGTTGAAATACTCCAGGCAACTCATCCTTTCTCCCGTGCGTCCGGATGTCATCATGTCGGTGTCCTTGCACAGGGTGGCAATGATATCGTAGTTCTGGGAGATACGCGTCAGATAGTTTTCCGTGAGCCTGTTGAGAATCATCATGCTGCTCATGTTCTCCCTTGTTATGGAAGAGAGGAACGGGTCTGAGGCGATCTCATCCTCTACTGACCGGAGGAGAATCTCCACCCCGAGATCCCTGTCTACAGCCAGCCTGTTGGCCCATACGCCGACCCTGTCCTGCTCTTTCTGGAAGCCTGTGAGCCCGGCCATGGCTGTGAGATATGCCGCACATGCTACTGAATATCCGAAAAGGAATCTCCTTGAGAACACATTGTATTTCAGTCCTGCGTAATATTTGAACACCGGCTTCAGCATCTGGACGAGAAGCAGAATGGCAAAGAACAGGGTGGAGTAGGACAGGTATACAAGAAGCGTGTAGAACGAAATCTCGTTCCACAGGTATAGTTCAAGCGATATGTTCGAGTTGAATATCAGGCTTCTGAGACTGAAATGCGTATAGACGCATATGAGCAGGATCAGCGATATGACGTATCCGGTATATCCGGCCCTGCCTCTTGCCGAACTGGCCCTGCGCACCATCCTGATGAAGTCCCGTCTTGTAAGGAATACGCACAGTACGTAGAGGAAGATGGCGGTGTTGACTATTATCAGCGCCCCGAGCGAGTACAGGAACTGCCCTCCGGCATAGATAGTCGGGGAAAAGAATCTGGAGTTGACCTGATGGCCGAGGAAATATGCCAGTGTGGCCATGCTGATCAGTATCACCGATGCCATGATATAGTTCTTCATGGATCTGTGTCCCCACAGGTACAGTACGGATGACAGTGCAAGAAGCAGGAGCGAGAGCCATCTGAGCACAGAGTTGGCAAAGAATGTCGGTATACCCTTGAGGTCGGCAGATATCTTGAACATCGGCCTTCCGTCCATTTCGACTGTCGTGCCTCCCGGCTCGCTTATCGGGTATATGTCATAGTATGACGGAAGTTTGAGATGCGGATTGGCCCCGTTTTCCATCTTCTGGATGCCCTCGAGGAGGGTGTTCTTTATTTCGAGTCCTGCTATGACCTTGCAGTTCACGTTGTCCGTGACGGACTTTACGATATACCATTTGGGGCCGAGGCTCATGTAGACTGGCTTGTCCGACACGTCTGCAAGCGGGGAGATTATGCTGGCCCTCAGGCTTGAGAATTTCTGGAAGACAAGTCTTGAGCCCGTGTCGTCATTCGCAATCGGGAACTGGTTGCACCAGGACTGGAGGGTGTCGTATACGTACCTGTATACGACCATGTCTTCAGGGAGATCTTTCAGGATGAGCCATGACTCATGGTCCGACTCGAGTGCCTTGCGGATTTCCCCGTCGAGGATGTCCATCCTTTTTTCAATCGTCTTCTCCGTCCTTGCTGCTACACGTCCTGTGTTTCTCGGGGAAGTGTATACTACGATGGACAGCAGGAACAGGGCTGCAGACAGGACAATGCACACCTTGTATGCGTTCCGTTTCAGATATTCTTTGGTTTCTGCTCTCATGTCTTTTCTGTCCTCATGTATTTCCCCGGCCTCTGCCAGATTCTATTCGTGGTGGTATGGCTGGCCTTTCATTATGGTGAGCGCCCTGTACAATTGTTCAGCGAATATTACCCTCACCATCTGGTGCGGGAAAGTCATTTTTGACAGGGATATTTTCCCGTTGCATCTGGCGTATACTTCCTGGGAGAATCCATATGCGCCTCCTATGATGAATATAATGTCCCTGCCGGAAGATGACAGTTTCCTCTCAAGCACTCCTGCCCACTCCATGGAGGAATACTCTTTGCCGTGCTCATCGAGCAGGATGACTTCGTCCCCCTCCTTGACAGCCTTCATTATCATCTCCCCCTCCTTCTTCTTTATCTGTTCACGGTCGAGGGCGGACACATTCTTCAGTTCGGGAATCTCATTGACAGAGAACGGGATATAGTGCCTTATCCTTGAGACATATGTGTCCAGTCCATCTTTTGTCCAGTTTTTTTCTGTCTGTCCGACAGTAAGCAAAGTGATTCTCATTTCATCGCAGCAAGTGTTTCATACAAAGGTACAAATGTGGCTCGGTATTTGCAATATTCATGCTCGCTATCTGGAAAAAGGCTATCTGAAATCAGCAATGAAGAGAATTCTGAATATAGTATTGTTGCCGCTGACGTTGTCTTTAATGGCATTACCCGCCTTTGCGCAGGATGACACCTATGATGTGTTTGTGCCTATAGCGAAATATATCGGGCAAGGCAATGCCGGGAAACTGTCGGCCTGGTTCGCAGACAATCTTGAGATAACGGTGATATCTTCATCCAATGACTCGAGCCGCAATCAGGCACGTCAGATAATGAAGTCTTTTTTTGATTCGTATACTCCCCGTTCATTTGAGATTACACATACTGCCGGACGTTCAAACATGAAGTATGCGCTTGGTGCCCTTAATGCGGGCGGAGAAATGTTTATGGTGACTATCTTTGTCAGTTACAGCGGGTCCGGCTACAGGATACAGCAGTTGAAAATAGAGCGGATGAGATAGTGCCGGCAGATGTTTGGCACAGAGTTTGCAAATTTATCAAGACGGTTAGTTTAGTTGTTAATAATAGGGTTATAGCAGTGAGAGGGTGGCCGTGAGGTCACCCTCAATCTATTTCTGTCGTATGAAGATTCTCACAGGGCAGCCAGTGAAGTCGAATTTTTCCCTCAGCCGGTTCTCAAGGAATCTCTTGTACGGGTCTTTTACGTACTGAGGGAGGTTGCAGAAGAACGCAAAGGCCGGGGACTTGGCCGGGAGTTGGGTGACGTATTTGATTTTTACATACTTCCCTTTCCAGGCTGGAGGAGGGTAGTTCTCGATTTCAGGGAGCATCTCCTCGTTCAGGACAGAAGTAGGTATCTTCTTTGAGTAGTTGCCGTATACCATGGCAGCGGCGTTCAGTACATCCATGATCCTCTGTTTCTTTATGACTGAGGTAAAGATGATCGGAATGTCGTTGAACGGGGCGAGCCTTGCCTTGAGGCTTTCGGTATATTCCTTCAGAGTGTTGCTGGTCTTTTCGAGGGTGTCCCATTTGTTGACGACAAGGACACAGCCTTTCCTGTTCTTTTCTATCAGACTCAGGATGTTCATGTCCTGTGCCTCCAGGCCGGTCTGTGCATCGATCATCAGGATGCACACATCAGAATGCTCTATCGCCCTTATGGCTCTCATCACGGAGTAGAACTCAAGGTCTTCATGGACTTTCCCCTTTTTCCTCATTCCGGCGGTGTCGACCAGCACGAATTCATGTCCGAACTTGTTGTAGTATGAAGATATTGAATCCCTTGTCGTGCCTGCAAGCGGGGTCACGATATTCCTCTCCATGCCGAGCAGGGCGTTGGTGAGGGATGACTTCCCGACATTCGGCCTGCCGACTATGGCTATTCTCGGGACTCCTGGATGGTCGTCATCTGCCGTGGCATCCTGTGGAAGCAGCCGCACTATCTCGTCAAGAAGGTCTCCGGTCCCGCTTCCGCTGGCTGCGGAGATGCTCCATACTTCTCCGAGCCCGAGGGAGTAGAACTGGTAGGAGTCATACATCTTTTCTCCGCTGTCGACCTTGTTGACAGCAAGCACCACCGGTTTCCTGCTGCGCCTGAGCAGGTCGGCTATCTCTGCGTCATAGTCCGTAATGCCGGTGGCTGCCTCGGTCATGAAAAGGACGAGGTCGGACTCTTCGATTGCCGTGACAACCTGCTTGCGGATTTCCTCCTCGAAAATGTCATCGGATCCCGAAGTGTATCCTCCGGTGTCCACGACTGAAAATTCGGTTCCGCACCATTCGCATTTGCCGTAATGCCGGTCTCTTGTCACTCCGGCTGTCTCATCTACAATGGCCTGTCTCATTCCCACGAGACGGTTGAACAGGGTAGATTTGCCCACGTTCGGCCTTCCTACAATGGCTACAAGGCTCATTTCTTTTCTCCTGAATTTTTTTCATAAATCCCGCAACCTGCACAGTCCGAGCATCCGAGGTCGCTGCATGACGGATATTTTTTGCCGTTCTTCTTTCCCCACAGCCTGAGTTCATCTTCCTTGGCACATCTGATGCCAAGTTTTTTCATCGCGGGGTTGTGGCTGATCTCCGTGTCCGGGAACCGCCCGTTCTTGCGGAAAATTATGTTGAAGCATAGGCCGATGACGCTGATTCCCACCAGCAGCAGTGCGGCAATAAAAATCTTCATATCCAAATAATTGAATATGACAGGTATACGATTCAAGGCGGGCGGCTGTCAGCCGGGTGGCATGACGGCCGCTGCCGGACGTCAGAAAATGAAACTGTCGCTTATCGGCTCGAAATTGTATACCTTGTCAATTATGTTTGCAAAAGTATCGGCTACGGACAGGACGGTTATCTTGCTCTTGTCTTTCTCCGGATCAGGAGAGAGCGGGATGGTGTCTGTCACGATGACTTCCTCGAGTGCCGAGCCGGCGATTCTTTCATATGCGCTCCCTGAGAACACAGCATGTGTCGCACATGCCCGTACGCTCAGTGCCCCCATCTCCTTGAGTACGTTGGCTGCCTTTGTGAGAGTGCCCGCCGTGTCGATCATGTCGTCCACGATGACAACATTCTTGCCTGCTACATCCCCGATTGCTGTGATTGAGCCCACGACATTGGCCCTTTCACGGGACTTGTGGCAGACTATTACCGGACACTGCAGGTATCTTGCATATGCATTGGCCCTCTTGGCCCCGCCCATGTCAGGGGCGGCAATTGCCAGGTCCTTTATGTCAAGCCCCCTGAGATAAGGGAGGAAGATGTTGCTTGCATAGATGTGGTCTACCGGGAAGTCGAAGAAGCCCTGTATCTGGTCGGCATGCAGGTCGCATGTCATGACCCTGTCGCATCCTGCGGCATGAAGTATATTTGCTACGAGTTTTGCTCCTATGGAGACTCTCGGCTTGTCTTTCCTGTCCTGTCTCGCCCATCCGAAATACGGCATTACGGCAATGACAGTGTGGGCGGATGCACGTTTCGCTGCATCGATCATCAGCAGCAGTTCAAAGAGATTGTCTGTCGGCGGGAAAGTGGACTGTACTATGAATACAGTGGCTCCTCTGACGCTTTCATTGAGAGAGGGCTGGAATTCCCCGTCGCTGAATGCGAGTACGTCGGACTGTCCGAGTTCAATGTTCAGTGATCTTGCGATTTTTTCTGCGAGAGGTCTTGAACTCCTGCACGCAAATAATTTCATCTTATGTTCGTTGTGCATCGTATGTTGAGTTTAGTCGTGTTTCATTTCTTCGAGCAGGGACCCGATGTATCCGAGTATCTCTTCCCTTCCGAGGCTTGTTTCAGAGGAACTTATGAAGACCGGGGGCAGTTCTTCCCAATATTCCAGCAACTGTTGCCTGTCCTTTTCCATCTGGGCCTCCAGCGCTTTCTTCCCGAGTTTGTCGGCCTTGGTGAAAATGATGGCGAAAGGGATCCCGCTGTTTCCAAGTTCCATGAGAAAGTCCATGTCGAGTCTGCCGATGTCATGCCTTGAGTCTATCAGCACGAAAAGCAGGTGCATCTCTTCAGAGAAATTGAGGTAGTTGCGTATCACCTCCTCAAGTTTCTTTTTCCCTGTCTTCGACATCTTTGCATAGCCGTATCCCGGAAGATCCACAAGATACCATTCCCGGTTGACCAGAAAATGGTTCACAAGTTTTGTCTTTCCCGGCGTGCCGGACGTCATGGCCAGTTTCTTGTTGTTGCATAACATGTTGATAAGGGATGACTTCCCGACATTGGATCTCCCGATGAATGCAAACTCGGGATATTTCTGCCGCGGCTTTTCCGATACTCTTGTGCTGCTGCCCGCAAACACTGCTTCAGTTATCTTCATCTCTGCTCAAATACATGTTTTAACCTGCAAATATATGAAATATATCCAAATTAAAAATTACGGGTGTCTTTATAAATGGCCGTAAAGCATGCATTTTCTGAAAAAATTTTATTGGTAATATATTTTTTGATGGAAGATTGTGCTGCGTATGCGAAATTTTGTGTAAATTTGTAACGATACGACTCGGACTTTTATGGGAAAGGAAATTATCAGCCTTTATGAACTTCAGACACGTCTGAAAGAGGGGGTGGAACGTATTTTCCCGTCGAAATTGTGGCTGAAGGCAGAGGTGAGCGCCGTGAAGGCCCGTCCCGGCGGGCATTGTTATCTTGAACTGTCGCAGAGCGGTGAGTCTGGTCTTGTGGCAAAGGCCCAGGCAGTGATATGGGCTGCAAAATACCGGTTCCTGGCCCCGTTTTTCGAGTCTGTCACAGGGTCGCCGCTGTCCGAGGGCATGCTTGTGCTTGTCCGTGTACAGGTCAATTTCAGCCAGCTTTACGGCCTTTCGCTTGTGATAGATGACATTGACCCGGATTTTTCGCTCGGAGAAAAGGAGAGGGAGCGGCGGCTTACTCTTGCGCGTCTTCAGTCTGAAGGGCTTATGGACATGCAGCAGGGACTGGGCCTTCCGCGTCTCCCGTACAGGCTGGCCGTCGTCTCTGCCCCGGATGCTGCCGGATACCGGGATTTCATGAGGCATCTGCATGAGAATCCATACGGATTCGTTTTCAGGACAGACCTGTTCCCCGCTCTTATGCAGGGCGCCGGGGCGGCTGCCTCGATTGTTTCCGCAATGGATGCCGCTGCAATGTCTGATGTGCCTTATGATGCCCTTCTCGTATTACGCGGGGGAGGAGCGAGACTGGATCTCGCCTGCTATGACGAATATCTGCTTGCATCGCATATCGCCCAGTTCCCGGTGCCGGTCTTTACGGCTGTCGGGCATGACCAGGATGTGCATGTGTGCGACATGGTGGCATGGCGTGCGGTAAAGACGCCTACGGCCCTTGCCGATACTTTCATAGACATCTATGCCAGGGAAGACTCATATATAGTTTCTTGCGGCACGCGTCTCCGGCTTGCATTCTCCGGAAAGATCGGCAATATGGAAAGCCGGCTTCAGGTCCTTGAGGCGCGGATAAAGGGGGCTGATCCGAGAAATATCCTTAAGCGCGGCTATGTGCTTGCCCTCGACAGGGCCGGGATAGTGCTGAAAAGCGCTGCCGCTGCGAGGCCGGGGGACTCCATTACCCTTATGTGCCATGACGGGAGCATAGGCTGCGGAGTGGAAAAAGTTGAACTGAAGGACAATTGAGACATGGCCAGGAAGAAAAAGGAAGAATTTGACTATGCCGCTGCCATTGCAGAACTGGAAGAGATAGCCTCCAGGGTGGAGTCGGCTGATACGGGCATTGATGACATCGACAGGTACATCAGGCGTGCCGACTCCCTGATAACGGCCTGCCGGGCGTATCTGAGAAGTGCCCGGGAAAAGGCCGGGGCAATCGACAGCCATGCGGACAACGGTTATGACAATGAGTGAAATGATTTGACTTCACGATATGGGAAATAAAGGAATGACAATGATTTATGACAATGACCCCTGGCTCGCTCCCTACAAGGATGCCATAGATGCCAGGCATCAGAGGATATTGTCAGAAAAAGCGAGGATAGCCGGGGACGGTGCTCTTGCCGATGCCGTCAACAACCATCTGTATTACGGGCTTCATCGCTGGGCTGACGGTTCGTGGGTGTTCCGGGAATGGGCACCCCATGCCACCAGGATCTATCTTATTGGCGAGTTCAACAACTGGAGAAAAAGCGAGGCGTACGCTCTTCACCCGCTCGGTGACGGTAACTGGGAGATCCGCCTTGACTCCATGTTCATGTCCCATGGGGAACTGTACAAACTATACATCGAGTGGCCTGGCGGTGGAGGGGAAAGGCTTCCTGCCTATGTGACGAGGGCTGTCCAGGATCCCGAGACGAAATCTTTCAGTGCACAGGTGTGGGCTCCGGAAAAGCCTTACAGATGGAAGCACCGCAAGCCTGGCAAAAGGGAACATCCGCTGATATACGAGTGCCATATAGGCATGAGTTCAGAGCAGGAGAAAGTCTCCACATTCAATGAGTTCAGGGAGAATGTCCTGCCGTATGTCAGGGATCTCGGCTATGACACTCTGCAGATAATGGCCCTGCAGGAGCATCCGTACTATGGCTCGTTCGGCTATCAGGTCTCCAATTTCTATGCGCTGAGTTCACGCTTCGGTACTCCGGAAGATTTCAAGGCCCTTGTAGATGAAGCGCATGGATACGGGATAGCCGTAGTGATGGATATTGTACATTCGCATTCTGTGGACAACGAACTTGAAGGGCTCAGCCTTTTTGACGGCAGGGATGACCTGTATTTCTATTCAGGCCCCCGTGGCCGTCACCCTGCATGGGGGTCGCGCTGCTTCAATTACGGAAAATACGAGACTATCGGCTTCCTGCTGTCAAACTGCAAGTTCTGGCTTGAGGAATACCATATTGACGGTTTCCGGTTCGACGGCGTGACGAGCATGCTGTACTGGGACCATGGTCTCGGAAAAGACTTCGTGGGATATGACAATTATTTCAATGACGGTGTCGACGAGTCTGCCGTCACTTATCTCGCGCTTGCCAATATGCTTGTCAAGGAACTGGACCCGGATGCATTTACGATTGCTGAGGATGTGAGCGGCATGGCCGGTCTTGCCGCACCGTTTGCGCAGGGCGGTGTGGGATTCGACTTCAGGATGAGCATGGGTGTCGCCGACAACTGGATAAAATGGATCAAGGAACTCCCTGACGAGAAATGGAGCATGGGGGAGATGTGGTGGCAACTGACAAACAAGAGGGCTGATGAGAAGACCATAAGTTATGCCGAGTGCCATGACCAGGCCCTTGTCGGAGACAAGACTATCATATTCCGTCTCATGGACAAGGAGATGTATTTCCATATGGACAAGAACTCCTCTTCTCCTGTGGTAGACAGGGGGATTGCCCTGCACAAGATGATACGTCTTGTGACCATGGCGACGGCCGGGGACGGGTATCTTACTTTCATGGGCAATGAGTTCGGGCATCCGGAATGGATAGATTTCCCTCGCGAGGGTAACGGCTGGTCCTATAAGTATGCCAGGAGGCAGTGGTCGCTTGCCCGGCCTGACTATCTGAGATACAGGAATCTGCTCCTGTTTGACAAGGCCATGGTGGCTCTGGCGCACGCAGAATCCATCTTTGACGGCAGACCGGAACTTCTTGTCCAGGATGAAGAGAAAAAAATATTAGTATTCAAAAGAATAAATTGTATCTTTGCGCTCAATTTCAATGCATCAGCATCTTTTTCCGATTACGGTTTTGCTGTTCCAGCCGGGAAATATGCGGTGGTGCTTGATTCCGATGAGAAGGAGTTCGACGGGTTTTCGCGTCTGAAGAATGGCGAAATACACTTTTCCGTGCACGAAAAGTCCGCAAACGGGGACCAGAAGTATGACGACACTCTCTATCTGTATCTTCCGAGCCGGTGTGCTGTGGTCCTTAAGAAAATAGACTGAATGACAATAAACGTTAATATTTAATAATAGTATGGCTTTTCTAAAATTCAACAAGTCCGAGCTTGTCAATCTGGAATACTCGCTGAAGAGGGAGATTCTCTCCGCGAGCAAGACAGGTGCCTATTGCAACACTTCCATAGTGACCTGCAATACGAGACGCTACCATGGGCTTCTTGCCGTACCGGTGGACAATTTCGGGGGAGGGAAGTATCTTCTGCTTTCATCCCTTGACGAGAGTCTGGTGATGAACGGCAGGCAGTTCAATCTCGGTATCCATTGTTATGGAGACGTGTATGAGCCGAGGGGTCATAAGTATATCGTGGACTTTGATGCCGATCCGGAACCGAAGATCGTCTACAAGGTCGGGGAGATTCTCTTCAGCAAGACGATACTTATGGTACCGGACAGCGACCAGGTGATGATCAGATACGATCTCCTGGAGGCTCCTATGAAGACTACTCTCATCCTGAAGCCGTTCCTTGCCTTCAGGAGTGTACACAGCCTTACCCGCCAGAATCCTGAGGCTGACACGGCATGCCGCGAGATTGACGGGGGAGTTTCTTTCAGGCTCTATGAAGGATTTCCTGATCTCAATCTCCAGTTAAGCAGCAAGTCTGCATTCAGGTATATGCCTTACTGGTACAACGGGATCACTTATTCAGATGAGTTGAGGCGCGGGTTCGAGTGCAAGGAGGATCTGTTTGTGCCGGGTACATTTGTCACTGACCTCAAGCCTGGAGATTCAATAGTATTCTCCGCATCTGTCAGGACGGAGAATCCGAAACAGTTGAAGCGCAGGTTCACTGATATCGTGCGCAAGGACGGAGAAATACGCGACTATCATGATCTTCTCGTACATGATGCCGACCTCCTGAAATGCAACCGCAACGGGCATGAAAGGATTAATGCCGGCTTCTCGTGGCTCGAGACCGGCCTGCTGAGGGAGACTATAGAGTCCCTTCCTGGCCTTACCCTCTATGCCGGAGACAACGGGACGGAATTCGAGGAGATTCTCGACAACCTCGTGTCGGAGGAGCAGGACAGGCTGCTGCGCAGGACTACACAGGTCGAGGCTCCGCTCAGACTTACGGATACTATCCAGCAGTATATCCATTATACAGGGGAGGAAAAGCGTATCTGGACCAAATACGGCAAACTGCTCAAGAACATAATCGACAGTTATGCCCCGGGCAAGAGGCGTGAGATAACGATGCATCCTAACGGCCTTCTCTGGGCGCAGGTGGACCGCGTCGCCCTTTCGTGGATGAATGCATATGTTGATGGCTATCCTGTCACTGAAAGGGCCGGATATCAGGTGGAGACCAATGCCATGTGGTACAACGCCCTCTGTTTCGCCCTGGACATGGAGAAGAAATACGGAGCCAGAAAGAGCGCCTTTGCTGCCCGCTGGAGTCATGTGAGGGATCTCGTACAGGCCAATTTCCAGCCTGTATTCTGGAACGCCGAGCATGGCTACCTTGCAGACTATGTCAACAATTTCGGACAGAATCTTGATGTCCGTCCGAACCAGCTTTTTGCCATCTGTCTGGACTATTCGCCTGTTGAGGACGAAGTGAAGTCTGCTGTCATATCCGTCATCAACAACGAACTTGTCACTTCGCGCGGCATCAGGACTCTTTCCCCTCGCAATCCGATGTACAGGGGTGTATACGAAGGGTCCCAGAGGGACAGGGATCTCGCATATCATCAGGGATGTGCATTCCCGTCACTTCTCGGGCCGTATATCGATGTATGCTTCAAGATGATAGGCAAGACTTTCTATAAGAAGGCAGAATATCTTACTGAAGGCTTCTATGCCGATATCAACAAGCATGGAGTAGGCGCATTCTCTGAACTCTATGACGGAGACCCTCCTCACGAGGCCCATGGTGCCATCTCATCTGCCTGCAGTACGGCAGCACTGTTGAGAGTAGATTATCTGATGAACAAATACAAATATAGGGAGGATAAGAAATGAAAGTCCTTATGTTCGGATGGGAATTCCCTCCTCATATTGCCGGAGGACTGGGAACAGCATGCTATGGCATGACCAAGGGTCTGGCTGCGCATAATGTCGACGTGCTTTTCGTGATGCCGTCTGCATCCGGTGATGAAGACCAGAGCGCGGTAAAGATTATCAACGCCAGCGATGTCCCTGTGGATACTGTCAGCACTACTGTAGACGAATTCCTCGGCAAGGTCCAGTTTGTGCACATAGGCTCGAATCTGGTGCCGTATGTGGATCCTGAGGATTTTACCCAGATGGTCGAGGAAGAGCGCAAGAGACAGATAAAGAGTTTCCGCGTGCAGTACGGGCAGAAATACAAGTTCTCCGGGAAGTACGGGGCCAATCTGATGGAGGAGGTCGCAAGATATGCCATGGTAGGTGCGACAATCGCCATGCAGCATGCTGATGAGATAGACGTCATCCATGCCCATGACTGGCTCACATATCTTGCAGGGATTGCAGCCAAGAGACTTACCGGGAAGCCTCTCGTCGTCCATGTGCATGCGACTTCATTTGACCGCAGCAGCGACGACCATATAGATACCCGTGTCTATGACCTTGAGAGAAAGGGAATGGAGGCGGCCGACAGGGTAATAGCCGTGAGCGACCTGACAAGGAACATCGTGATCAACAAGTACGGCATTTCCCCTGACAAGGTCGTGACGGTGCACAATGCCGTAGATTTCAGCGGAAGGGAGGATCTGGCCGTGGAGAGAGGTGTCAAGGACAAGGTCGTGACATTCCTCGGCAGGATCACTTTCCAGAAAGGCCCTGAATACTTTATCGAGGCAGCGGCCAAGGTTCTCAAAAGATGCAGTCATGTGCGTTTTGTCATGGCCGGCAGCGGTGACATGATGAACAGGTGTATCCGCCATGTGGCGCGTCTGGGCATTTCGGACAGGTTCCATTTCACCGGATTCCTCCGCGGGGCCGATGTGCAGAAGATGTTCGCGCTTTCGGATGTCTATATCATGCCTTCGGTGTCCGAGCCGTTCGGAATATCTCCGCTTGAGGCTATGCGTACCAATGTGCCGACCATAATTTCAAAACAGTCGGGCGTGGCTGAAGTCCTGAAATATGCCATCAAGGTGGATTTCTGGGATATAGATGCAATGGCCGATGCCATTTACGGGCTTCTGAACTATCCTGCGCTTTCCGACATGGCAGCGCGCTGCGGATATGACGAAGTCAATGCCTTGAAATGGACCAACGCCGCATACAAGGTCAAGAAAGTTTACGAGTCAGTGATAAAATAAAACCTATAGATAATTATGAAAAAGAGCATTTGTCTGTATTTTCAGGTTCATCAGCCAAGCAGATTGAGGTTATACAGATTTTTTGACATAGGGAAGGATTCCCACTATTA
>JADILX010000064.1 GCA_017695025.1 Candidatus Cryptobacteroides excrementavium | reverse complement strand
ATATATGCCTTCATGTATTTCAACAAGGGGTGGCAGCAGTTCATCATGGCATTCTGCGTCTTTGTGGCCACTACTGTCACGTATTTTGCCTTCAAGTTGATTGACGGGGAGATAAGGGAGTTCAACGATTACCAGACTGTGCTTTTCCTTTTTCTCGGGGCGATGATGTCGGTCGCAGGCTATCCGCTGATATACCTTTTCGAGAGAATCTTCATGCTCGTCTCCAATTCGCGCCTGATAGAACTCTGCGATACCAATAACAAACTGCTCAGAGAACTTGCCCATAAGGCTCCAGGGACTTTCCAGCACAGCCTGCAAGTGATGAATTTCGCCGATGCTGCCGCCCGTTCAATAGATGCCAATGTGCAGCTCGTAAGGGCCGGGGCGTTGTATCATGATATCGGGAAAATGAACAATCCTCAGTGTTTTATCGAGAATGAGACACCTGGAGTGAAATACCACGAGGGGCTTTCTCCGGAGGAAAGCGCCCGCGACATTACCAGACATGTGCCGGACGGGGTCGCGCTGGCTGAAAAATACGGCCTGCCCGGTGTTGTGAAGGATTTTATCGTCACCCATCATGGCACTACCTCTACAGGCTATTTCTACAACAGATACCTCAATGCCGGAGGGGATCCTTCCAAGGCTGATGTATTCTTCTACAAGGGACGTAAGCCGAGCACCAAGGAGCAGATCATCATGATGCTTTGTGACACTCTTGAGGCTGCCTCCCGTACATTGAAGGACTATTCCGCCCAGAGCATATCCGATCTTGTGGAGAGGATAGTCCGGTCGAAGATGGATGACGGCCAGTTTGAGGATGCGGACATCTCGCTTAAGGAAATCAATGTGGTAAAGAACGTCCTGAAAGAGTATCTGCAGCAGGTCTACCATGCGAGAGTCGTGTATCCGAAGCGCCGGGTGCAGGTGCACAGGGCATGATTTTGATATTTGTGCCAGATTATATAAATTTGCAGACTTTTGTCAGAAATACGGTTTTTTGAAAAACAATATTTTTAAATATGAACATAGTACAGAACAAAGTCGATGACCTCAATCTTGAGTTGACACTCGACATCACGAAAGATGATTATTCAGACCGCAGGAAGAAGAGGCTCAATGCCCAGAAACGTACAGCGGAAATAAAGGGATTCAGAAAAGGCATGGTGCCGATGAGCCTCATAGAGAGGATTTATGGCCAGTCTGCCCTTGTTGATGCTGTAAATGATGTCATCTCCGAGTCTCTCAACAATTTCATAAAGGAAAACAACCTCAAGGTGGTAGGCGAGCCGCTTCCAAGCGAAGACCAGCCGAAGACCGAGTGGGAGAATGGCAACGACTTTACATTCAAGTTTGATGTGGCTACGGCTCCGGAAGTCAATTTCAGCCTTTCAAAGGATGACAGTCTTCCATATTACGAGATAGAAGTCTCAGATGAGGCCAGGAAGGAGATGAAGGAAAACCTTCTGAAACAGTACGGTTCTCTCGAGGACGGTGACGCTGCCAAGGCAGAGGATTTCATCATTGTTGATTTTGAACAGGGGGAGACCAGGGTAGAAGGTACCTATGTGGCTCTCCGCAGTGTTTCGGATGCGGTAAGACCGTCATTCATAGGCCTTAAGAAAGATGATTCAATCGATGTGAATGTCAATGAGGCATTTACCGACGAGACAGACCGTGCTGCCATGCTTAAGGTAAAGAAGGAGGAACTTGCTTCCCTTGATCCTGTATTCAAGATGACTGTGCGCAATGTCAAGACATTTGTTCCTGCCCCTATGTCGCAGGAGACTTATGACAAGGTGTTCGGCCCTGGAACAGTGACTGATGAAGCCGGCTTCGATGCCAAGATTGACGAACGGCTCAAATATGAATATTCACAGGAGTCTGAATTCCGCTTCTCAAAGGACATGAAGGCCTGGCTGCTGAAGAAGGCTGACATTGCCCTGCCGGAGAAATTCCTGAAAAGATGGGTGTTTGTGGCAAATGACGGCAAGTTTACGATGGAGCAGATCGAGAAAGATTTTGACATGTTCCTTGAGGACTACCGCTGGCATATGGTAAAGGCCTACCTGATGGATAAATATTCTGTCAAGGTGGAGCATGCCGATCTGCTTGCAAGTGCAAAATCTTTTGCCGCATACCAGTTTGCAATGTATGGCATCAACAATGTGCCTGAGGAGCAGCTGGAGTCTTATGCACAGACAATACTTTCAAAGGAGGAGGAAGGCCGCAGAGTCCTTGAGCAGGTAGAGGACCAGAAGACGGTTGCTGCTGTACGCGAGGTGATTACTGTAAAGACAGAGAAGATTTCCGTAGAGAAATTCCGTGAACTGAAATAGGACAGTGCAGATGGACAGCGAGTTTGAAAGGTTTGCCAGGTCAGAGTATGGCGTAAGTTCCCTCACGATGCACCGGTACCGTTCGGTATATGATGCATACATCAATCCGACTATCATCGAGGAGAGGAAACTTAATGTGGCATCCATGGATGTGTTCAGCAGGCTGATGATGGACAGGATCATCTTCCTCGGAGTGCCGATAGATGATGATGTCGCCAATATTGTGCAGGCGCAGTTACTGTTCCTCGCCTCATCAGAGAATGGCGGGGATATCACGATGTATCTCAACACTCCGGGCGGTTCCGTTTCTGCCGGTCTCGGCATATATGACACGATGCAACTTGTAGAGCCTGATGTGAGCACCGTATGTACTGGAATGGCGGCATCAATGGGCGCTGTCCTCCTGTGCGCGGGGACCCATGGCAAACGTTCGGCCCTGCCTCATTCGAGGGTGATGATACATCAGCCTCTCGGTGGCGCGCACGGTCAGGCATCGGACATAGAGATTGCCGCAAGGGAAATCCTGAAGATAAAGAACGAACTCTATTCCATCATCTCTGAGCATACCGGCAAGCCTCTTGACAGGATTGTGGCAGACGGGGACAGGGACTATTGGATGACATCATCCGAGGCCCTCGAATATGGAATGATTGATGAGATTCTTTCCAAGAAGAAGAGATAATGGCGAAGAAGAGTACCAACGAGGAAAGATTTTGTGTCTTCTGCGGCCGGAGCGAACATGAGGTGCCTCTGATGCTTCAGGGGCTTGACTCCTCTATATGCAGCGACTGTATCAAGTTGTGCTATGACTATGTCCGCAATCTCGAGCATTCCTCTTCCCCGAAACCGGGCAAGATACAGAAACTGCTCAAGCCAAAGGAGATACATGCATATCTTGACCAGTATGTCATAGGTCAGGACAGGGCCAAGAAACTCCTTTCGGTAGCGGTATACAACCATTACAAGCGTATCAACCACAATCTTGCAGGTGGTACTGATGACGGTCTTGACATAGAAAAGTCAAATATACTTATGGTAGGGCCGACAGGTACCGGCAAGACGCTGATGGCAAAGACGATAGCAAGGCTTCTGGAAGTCCCTTTCACTATTGTCGATGCAACGGTACTGACAGAAGCCGGATATGTCGGCGAGGATGTTGAAAGTATACTTACCAGGCTGCTGCAGGAGGCGGATTATGATGTCTCTTTGGCAGAAAGGGGGATTGTCTTCATTGATGAGATAGACAAGATAGCCCGCAAGAGCGACAATCCGTCCATCACAAGGGATGTCTCCGGTGAAGGTGTCCAGCAGGCAATGCTTAAACTTCTGGAAGGCAATGTGGTCAACGTCCCGCCTAAAGGAGGACGTAAACATCCTGAGCAGGAATTTATTCAGGTCAATACGCAGAATATACTTTTTATCTGCGGAGGTGCATTCGAGGGTATCGAGCGCAGAATCGCGCAGCGGCTGAATACGCAGGTGATAGGGTTCGGTGCTTCGGCTAAAAAACAGGTCGACAAGAACAATCTCCTCAAGTATGTATCTGCCCAGGATCTGAGGGCTTACGGGCTGATTCCTGAGATTATCGGGAGACTCCCGGTCATTACGTATCTCGACCAGCTCGACCGCGACGCCATGCTGAGGATACTCACCGAGCCCAAGAATGCCATTATACGCCAGTATGAGAAGATGTTCGAGATGGATGGCCTCAAACTCATCATCGAGCCTGGTGTCCTAGATCTTATAGTCGATACGGCGATTGAGAACAGGCTCGGGGCCAGAGGACTCCGCTCCATATGCGAGCAGATAATGACTGACGCCATGTATGAAGCCCCGTCTTCCACCCGGAAGACATTCAGGCTCACCGTGGCCTACGCCAAGTCGAAACTTTCTGATATGTGAAATCCTCCCGGGTGGAGTACAAATAAGGAAGCCGGTCTCAAAATTGTTTTTGGGGCCGGCTTCCGTCTATTTCATGGGATTGCTATCTGTTTTATTTGCATTCATGCTCGTGACAGTGCGACGGGCATGTCTCGATTTCAAGGGTGGAGTGTGATATCCCGTGCTCATGCAGGATGTGCTTCAGGTTTTCTTTTATTTCCTCCATCCGTGACAGGTCGTCAATCACCACATGTGCCGTAAGTGCTATTTCCGTGGTACTGATAGGCCATATATGCAGGTGATGTATGTCCGTTACACCCTCTCCGGACGACATTATCCCGCGGATCTCGTCTATATCGATGTTTTCAGGGACGGCGTCTATCGACATTCTGAGGCTTTCCGCAAGCAGTTTCCATGTGGAGACGAGTATTACCATTGCTATCAGCAGGCTGACTATCGGGTCTATAACCGAGAATCCTGTCAGACTTATGGCTATCCCGGAAACAACGACACCTGCCGATACGAGGGTGTCCGCTGCCATATGCAGGAAGGCCCCTCTGGTGTTTATGTCGTGTTTCTGCTGCTTCATCAGGAGCCATGCCGTAAATCCGTTCACTATGATGCCGGCACCTGCTGTCCATGAGATTGCGGCACCGTCTACTTCTGCAGGATGCCTGAACTTGTGTACGCTTTCTATGACTATTGCCCCTATTGCGACAAGAAGTATTATTGCATTCAGCAGGGAGATAAGTACGGAACTCTTCTTGAATCCGTAGGTGAATTTCTTTGTGCTGTGCGATGCCGACAGCCGGAATGCTATCATTGCAAGCATCAGGCTGAACACGTCACTGAGGTTGTGCCCTGCATCCGAGAGCAGGCCGAGGGAGTTGGACCATAGCCCGATGCCGGCTTCTATGAGTACATAGAAGAAGTTTAGCGCTATGGCAAGAATATATATTCCGTTGAGTGATGTGATCCGGTGGTCATGATGGTGCCGGTGTCCGTGCTCCGTCAGACCATGCGCGTGATTGTCATACTGATTTGATCCCATGTCTTTTGTCATCATGGAGCAGCAGGGGAAGCCGGTATTTCCGGTGTCTCTGTTGTCCCTGTCTTTTTTGCGATACAAAAGTAGCCGTCCATATTTACAACCGGGTTGCAAAATGGACGGCCTGGGTATCATGACGCAGCAGGGCTGCAGTCAGTCTATTCGTATCTCAATGCATCAATCGGGTCGAGGGCGGCAGCCTTTTTTGCCGGATACCATCCGAAGAATACACCGGTGACGGTGCAGACCAGGAAGGAGAGCACTACACTCCATGGCTGTATGGCCACAGGCCAATGCGCAAGCCATCGCACCGCTGCACTTGCCCCGCATCCAAGCAATATGCCTATGATTCCACCTGTGATGCTTATCAGTATGGCCTCAATCAGAAACTGTACTAGAATATCTATGCCTCTTGCCCCGACGGACATCCTCAGTCCTATCTCTCTTGTGCGTTCCGTGACGGATACATACATTATGTTCATTATGCCTATACCTCCGACAAGAAGCGATATTCCGGCAATGCAGGCAAGCAGGGTGGTAAGCAGGTTTGTCGTAGTGTTCATCATGTCGCTCAGTTCCTGCTGTGTCCTTATCATGAAGTCATTGGCATCTCCGGCCTTGAGTTTGTGCTGGCGTCTGAGAATGTCTTCGATGTCTGCTGTAGCAAGGTCTGTCATCTCTACCGAGATTGCTGAAGCAAATATCCCCTCAAGGTAGTCTATGGCCCTGAATCTTTTCATGACAGTCGTATAAGGGACAAGCACGATGTCATCCTGGTCCATGCCCATGGTATTGTATCCTTTTGCCTCCAGTACACCTATTACTTTCAGCGGCACCTGGTTGAGCCTGATGATTTTCCCGATGGGCTCCTGGCCTTCTGTGAAGAGATTGTCCACAATTGTCTTTCCGATGACGCACACCTTGGCGGATTTGCGGATGTCGGTCTCTGTGAACATCTCACCGCTTTCTATATTCAATTGTCTGATTGCTATGTAGTCGGTCCCGACTCCGCTGACTGATGACGGGTAGTTGTTATTGCCGCATATGAGCTGGCCGGATGCCGAGACATTGGGACTCAGTCCGGCAAGGAAAAGGCCTTCGCGGCGCAGGGATTCGTAGTCTGAGACTTTCAGCGTCTGCATTTCCGACGGGTCGAGTCTCACTCCGCCTCTCCGTTCTCCTCCAGGGTGTATCATGATCATGTTTGACCCCATTGAGGAAATCTCGTCCTGGATGTTCTTCTTTGTCCCCTGCCCGAGGGCAATCATCGTGATGACGGATGCCACGCCTATGATAATGCCAAGCATGGTGAGGAATGCCCTCATCTTGTTGTTGGCCAGTGCTTTCAGCGCTATCTTGAAAAGATTGGTCCAATTCATTGCTGCTATACGATTTGTCTTGTTCCTGCTGCTCCGGCGGCATTATGCTGCTCAGTCGTCCTCATTTACCGGAAGTCCGGCAAGTGTCTTTTCTGCGGAGAGGATGTTCCCGTTGACCGAGTCTTCAATCACATGCCCGTCCATCAGCCTGATGTTCCTGCTGCTGTATGATGATATGTCAGGATTGTGAGTGACGAATATTATTGTCCTGCCTTCCGCATGCAGTTTCTGGAAAAGTACTAGAATTTCAAATGAAGTCCTTGTGTCAAGGTTTCCTGTGGCTTCGTCCGCGAGGATGACGGCCGGGTCATTGACGAGAGCCCTTGCAATTGCGACCCTCTGCATCTGTCCTCCGGACATCTGGTTGGACTTGTGTTCCATCCTGTCTCCGAGTCCTACTGACTTTAATGCGGCAATAGCCCTTTCCCTCCTTTCTGCCGACCCGATTTCAGAGTTGTACATGAGGGGAAGTTCCACATTTTCAATTGCAGTGGTCTTCGGGAGCAGGTTATAGTTCTGGAAAACAAAACCTATCTTTCTGTTGCGCAGTATCGC
>JADILX010000063.1 GCA_017695025.1 Candidatus Cryptobacteroides excrementavium | reverse complement strand
ATTCGTTTCATATTGAATGTGATCACATTCAATATGAAACGAATCTTTATTCTTGTGGCTGCAGTCTTAGTGGCTGCCGTCACATCCTGCTCACAGTACAAGTACGAGACTGTGAAAGGAGATCCCCTCGGGACGAAAATCTACACTCTGGACAACGGCCTGAAAGTGTATATGAGTGTCAATAAGGAGACACCACGTATACAGACCTACATTGCAGTCAAAGTCGGGGGCAAGAATGACCCGTCAGAGACCACCGGGCTTGCACACTATTTCGAGCACCTGATGTTCAAGGGGACGCCGAACTATGGCACATCCGACTATGAGGCTGAGAAGCCTATGCTGGACGAGATTGAGCGCCTCTTTGAAGTGTACAGGCAGACTGAAGACGAAGCGGAAAGGGCAGCAATCTACCATCAGATTGACTCTGTAAGTTATGAAGCGTCAAAACTTGCTATTCCGAACGAATATGACAAACTCATGTCCATAATCGGGGCCAACGGGACAAATGCATTTACATCCCAGGACATGACAGTATATGTCGAGGACATCCCTTCAAACGAAATCGACAACTGGGCACGTATTGAGGCCGACAGGTTCAAGAACCCGGTAATCAGGGGCTTCCACACAGAACTTGAGACCATCTACGAAGAGAAGAACATGTCCCTGACAAGAGACAGCCGGAAAGTGTCTGAGGCACTGGATGCCGCCCTCTTCCCTCACCACCCATACGGGACGCAGACCGTGCTCGGCACTCAGGAACATCTGAAGAACCCGTCAATCACAAATGTAAAGAACTACCACAAGACATACTATGTCCCTAACAACATGGCCATCTGCCTTTCCGGAGACTTCGACCCGGACGAGATGGTGGCAGTGATTGAAAAATATTTCGGGGACATGCAGCCGAATCCGGAACTGCCGCAACTGCAGTTCGAAAAGGAACAGCCGATAGCATCTCCTGTAGTCAAGAAAGTCTACGGGCTTGAGGCCGAGAACATCACCCTCGGATGGAGACTTCCTGAGGCTACCGACAAGTCCAACGATGTGGCCAACATTGTAAGTTCGATACTTTACAACGGCCAGGCAGGGCTTATCGACCTCGACCTCGTACAGCAGCAGAAAGTGCTTTCAGCATATGCATACAATAACAGCCAGCCGGACTACGGCTCATTTGTAGTGTCAGCAAGGCCTAAGGAAGGACAGACCCTTGACCAGGTGCGCGACCTGCTTCTTGCAGAAGTGGCAAAACTCCGCAGCGGAGACTTTGACGAAGGACTCATAGAGGCGACCGTCAATAACTACAAGATGTATATGATGCGCAACTATGAAGACAATGAGAACAGGGCAATGCTCTATGTCATGTCATTCATCAATGGCTCAGAATGGGCAGATGAAGTTCAGATGCTCGACCGCATGGCGCAGATTACAAAACAGGACGTTGTGGACTGGGCCAATACATATCTCGGTGCCGAAAGTTATGCGGCAATATACAAACTTCAGGGAGAGGACAAGACAGTCCAGAAGATAGCAGCACCGGAAATCACACCGATTGTGACCAACCGTGACATGCAGAGCGACTTCCTCACTGAAATACAGAATACCCCGGTAGATCCGATTGAGCCTGTATTTGTGGACTACTCAAAGGACATGTCTGTACTCGAGGCCCGTCCTGGAGTCGAGGTTCTCTACAAGCAGAACGAGATGAACGACCTGTTTACCCTCATCTATGTATTCGACATGGGGATCGAATCCGACCCGGCTCTGAATCTTGCCGCAGACTACATCTCCTATCTTGGTACAGACGAGATGTCCGCAGAGGAATTCGGTTCAAGAATGTATGATATCGCATGTTCATTCGGCATCTACGCCGGCGCAAACCAGACTTCAGTCCAGATAAGCGGTCTGAGCGAGAACATGGGAGAGGCAATGGATATGGTAGAGAGCCTTATCAGCGGTGCAAAAGCAGATGAAGCCATTCTCGCCAATCTGAAAGCGGATCTTTTCCGGAACAGGGCAAATGCAAAACTGAACCAGGGAAGTTGCTTCGGGGCGCTGCAGAGATATATGATATATGGGCCTGAATTCATCAGCAGGACTGTCCTTGACAACAAGGCTGTTGAAAACCTCACTTCCGAGGAACTTCTCGGGAAGATTCGCAGCCTGATGGGCAAGCAGCATGAGGTGCTCTATTACGGGCCACAGAGCGAAAAAGAATTCCTCGCATCACTCGACAGCCAGCACAAGACAGCAGCAGACCTCCAGCCGCTCGAAAAGTCATTTACAAAGACACTGATGGTGGACAAGACCAATGTAGTACTTGCCCAATACGATGCCAAACAGTTATACATGATGCAATACTCCGACAGGGGCGAGAAATTCTGCATCGGAGACGAGCCTGGAATAGCACTCTACAATGAATACTTCGGCGGTGGGATGAACACTATCGTGTTCCAGGAGATGAGGGAGGCCAGAGGCCTTGCCTACACTGCAATAGCACAACTGGCATCACCATATTTCCTTGACGGGGACTACTACTACCTCGCTTTCATTGCGACCCAGAATGACAAGTTGAAACAGGCCGTAGAGGCATTTGACGAGATCATCAACGAGATGCCTGAATCCCAGGCCGCCTTCGATATCGCCAAGGAGGCCATGCTGAACAGGATACGCACACAGCGTACTGTACGTGAAAACGTGCTCTGGAATTACATCAACGACAGGGAACTCGGCCTTACAGAGCCACTCGCCAGACAGATTTTCGAATCCGTCCAGTCAATGACCCTTGATGATGTCAAGGCCATACAGGAAAAATGGGTGAAAGGACGCAACTACACCTATGGAATCCTCGGTGACAAACATGACATCGATGTAAGATTCCTCAGGACTCTCGGCCCAGTCAAGGAAGTGTCACTTGAAGAAATCTTCGGATACTGATTTGACGTCCCGTGGACGGATCGCCGGCCGGTAGATCCATCTGGACCTTGACGGCAGAATCCGTCGGACTCACATAATAAAAATGGCTCCTGCCTTTGCGGATGACTATAAGTCGAAGCACGGCAGGAGCCAATATTTTTATTTATAGCTGTATGTCCATTCCTGATATCTGACGGACGGGCATGATCCTACAACAGAAACAATGGCGAAGGGGTGCGGCGTGGAAGACAGCGCAATGCGACAGTTCCTTTTTCCACCCCGGCATGTTCGAGTGCCGCTGAGGCCGAACGGAAGGCAAGATCCGGGGTATTGTTATTCTCGCTGAGATGGCAGAGAAAGATATTGCGGAGTCCGGTATGCCAGAAACGCCGGATGGCAGAAGCGCACTCATCATTGCTCAAATGGCCGTTGCCCTGGATTATACGCATCTTCAGTTCATAGGTATACGGCCCTCCCATCAGCATACCCACATCATAATTGGATTCAAGCACCACAGTATCCGCTGTTGCCGCCATCTCCACCGCCTCATCCGTCATCCTTCCGACATCCGTCATGATGACGAACCTGTGGCCGGAAATATCTATGCCATAGCCGACAGTCTGCGTTGCATCATGAGGCACCTCGAAATATTTAACGGATGCGACACCTATATCATTCCATATGCCTTCTTCCAGGACTCTTGAACAGTTTCCGAACCATGCGGCAGTGAAAGTATGGCGGAGCAAAGCCGTCCTCAAGACTTTCGTTGTATATACAGGCTTATGAAGACGTTTGCAGAACGAGCCGAGATGCCGGATATGATCCAGATGGTCATGAGTGACAAGGATGGCACTGAAAGAAGCATCAGACAATGAATTTTCCTCCAGTATTCGCTTAAGGCTTTTCAGGCTGACACCGGCATCAATCAGAAGCCCGTCATCTCCGGTACCGAGATAATAGCAGTTGCCGCAACTCCCGCTTGACAGACTCATAAACTTCAGCATCGTTCCCCGCCCTCCAGCCTGCGGGATACTGCAGCATTAAGGTCTGTACCAGGGGAATACAGCAGCACATTCATTCCGAGGGCTGCAGCGGCATCGGTGTTGGATTTTGAGTCATCAATAAAAAGCATCTCTCCGGGAGGGAGGCCGATAGAACGGATTACAGCCATGTAGATTTCAGGTGAAGGCTTCAGCATCTTCATCTGATACGAAAGAAACTGCTTTCTGAACACCTGCTCCATAGGCAGTCCTGCATCCGCAAAGAATTTTCTGCACCTTACCATGGATATGCCATTATTGTTGCTCAACAGGTAAAGGTCATACCTGTGGGACAAATCTTTCAGCAGGCCAACCTTATATGGTTCAATCCCCGTAAGAAGCGCCCACATGGCGCGGTCAACATCCTCCGGCAAGACCGTCCTCTTCCCGGAAACACCTTCAATTATCCTGTGCCGGAACTCATCTTCCGAAATTTTTCCCTCCTCAAGATCCGAATAGAACCCCTTCTGATGCCATGCATCGAGAAGTTCATCAATCCTTCCGTATCCGACATCCTCGACAAATGCTTTCCTGCATCTGTCCAGATCGAGGTCTACAAGCACCCCGCCGAGATCAAATATAATGGCTTTAATCATAGTCGTCGCTGTTTTATACCGCCGTCACTGCTCCTGCTCACAATACTTCTTTATAACCCCATATGCATCCGCCACACCGAGTTCCCCGGCACGGGAAAGGTCTATGCACCCTTTCTCCCTGTCTTTGAGATATATCTGGACAAGTCCCCTGTTGAAATATGCATCTCCCATATAAGGATAAAGTCCGATAGCCTTTGTATAACTCTCGATCGAATACACATGCTCCGATGCGAGGCAATACAGATTGCCGAGATTGAAATGGACAAATGGTATATCAGGCACTATCCCTGCCGCCTTCTGCATATCTGAAATGGCTTCGGAATAGTCGTATTGGCGGCTGACCTGGTCACGCACACGCGCTCTCGTTGTACCGGAGTCGTCCATGGTAAGCACCTGCACATTGTTCTCGATAGATGAGATGAAATCTATCATTTCTGCCCTGAGTACACCCCGGTTCATATAATAGAACGCCATGTAATACCGGTCAAGCCCATTGTCAGGGGCGGATGCATCATCATCCCCGACAGCCTTGTCATAATAGTTCAAAGCCGAATTGTACTGATGTTCCTCGTACTCGTACAATGCACGGAGAAAATCGTTCATCCGGCTGCCCTGCCTGTCTGAATATATGGCTGCTTCAAAAGCGGCCGCGGCAGACCTGTTCCACAGGGTATCCGTATTTGTCAAGGACACCGGGACAGGGGCGTCCGCTTCAAACCTCTCTAAAAGAGGATTCTCATACTTCCTTTCGAGGGCATACTCCGTATCATCCTTGCCTGGAGCCAGGACAAACTTGTACAATGGTCTCAGCCTGATGTCTATGTCCCTGTGCTGCAGAAGTTCATCATTGAAATCTTTCTGCGCAAACTCGGCATCAAGGGCAAGGAGTGAACTGTACTTTTTCGTTGTATCTGCAAACGAGGCGGCATTCTCTTCCGTAGCCGCACGGTACTCCTGTACCTTCTTCCTTGCCGTATCATAGTCTTCCTTTGAAGACTTGAAGTCACCGAGCATATTCTTGACATAGGCCCTGTTCATATATGCCTTGGCGAAATCAGGATACAGGGCAATCGCCTTGTCATAGTCTTCAAGTGCATCCTGCCAGCGGCCCATCTCTATGAAAATGGACGCGCGGTTGAAATAGGCAAGCACATTGTTAGGGTTGATGTTCAGGACACGGTCCATATCTGACAGAGCGCCTTCATATTCACCCACCTGAGCCCGGATAAGCCCTCTGTTATAGAGAGTCAGGGCATTGCCCGGCTCGTCTTTCAGCACACGGTTGAGATCAGACATCGCCCCTATATAATCCTGCTTTTCATAAAGCATTATGGCCCGGTTAAAATAGGCATACGTGTTGGCAGTGTCGAGTTCTATGGCCTTGTCCATATCTGCTATCGCCCTGTCGAAATTATTTCCGGAAGCATACAGCCTTCCCCTGCGTATATATCCTTCAGGATCAAAGCGGTCGAGCCTTATGGCAGTATTATAGTCGGACATTGCCTTCAGGGTATCCCCAAGGAAGAGATAACTTGCACCCCGGTTCAGATAGGCAGACGGATCTTTCGGTTCCTTTCTTATATAACGGTTGAAGTCCCGGACAGCCTTGTCAAACTGCTGTGAAAGGAAATATGTGACACCCCGGCTGAAGTAAAGCCCTATGAACCCCGGACGCAGGTCTATCGCCCGCTGAAGATCCGCAAGCGCCTCATCGTATCTGCCGAACCGGCTGAGGGTAATCGCCCTGTAATGATAGCCGGACGTAAACACCGGATTGAGCCGCACGGATGTGTCAAAATCCTGCTGGGCTCCTCTCAGATCCCCGAGATTATATTTGGCTATCCCTCTGAAGAAGTATGTCCAGTAGTCTGTCGTGTCAAGTCTGGTAAGGACGTTGAAATTCTCTATGGCCAGAGAATATTTGCCGTCAGCAAGAGCCTGTCTGCCGCGGAACAGGAAAACATCCTTGTCATACTGGGCCACAGCCATGAATTCCCCGAGGGAAAACATGACCGCAAGAGCCACCGCCAATTTTACAACAATCCGCATCAGTTACGACAAAAATTTCTTTTTACACCCTATTTTTCCTAATTTTGGGCCTTTCCAAAACGGAATGCAAATATACGTAGAAGCCGAGCGCAATGCAAGTTTACTTGCAATTGCCGAGGCGTGAACCGTATATGTGGCCGTAAGGCCCAATATACATACAAGACGGGTGCAGAGCAAATGTATTTAATCATTTATCATGCCGGAGAAGATAAGTCAAGATAAAAAAACATCTAAAAAATATTACCACGCGGCCATACTCATCACGGCAATACTGTCAATTGCCTGCCATGAGAGTACGGCACAGAGCACCTGGACGACCAATGACGATGCCGCACATAACATCGTATGGGAAGAAAAACTCTGGAGACGCATCAGTTTCCTGAGCAGCCCGATATGCGAAGGCCGCGCCACAGGCAGCAGGGGCGGCAATGAGGCTGCCTTCTGGATTGTACGCACATTCCGGGAAGCAGGACTGCTGGCCTTCGGCGGCAGTTATGCACAACATCTGTATGCGGGACAGGGGACAGTCGGACACAACATCGTGGGGATGATTCCCGGCTCGAAAAAACATCCATGCCCATCATATATAATAGTAGGGGCGCATTACGACCACCTTGGCACCCTAAGAGGGAAACTGTACCCGGGAGCCGACAGCAATGCCTCCGGCACCGTAGCCGTAACGGCATTGGCTGAAATGTTCTCGGCAATGAAACTGCTGGGAAAAGCATATGGCACCAGCATCATTTTCGTGGCATTCGATGCGAACCGCATGAATATGGCCGGCTCCGGGGCATTCTGGAGAATGATTGAGACAGGCCAGATGGCAGACCCGCTTACAGGGGATGTCATCACTCCTGACAAAATCAGGCTGATGGTCAATATAGACCAGATAGGGAGCACGCTCTCCCCCACCGAGCCCGGGAACAGGGACTATATGATAATGCTCGGCAATGAAAGTCTGCCGGGACAGATGCAGGGGCTGGCTGCGATGTGCAACAGGTTCTACGGGACAGATCTCTCACTGTCATATACTTATTACGGGAGCGAGGAGTTCACAAGGATATTCCGCATGCTGTCCGACCAGAAGATTTTCATCGAAAACGGCATACCGGCCGTCCTTTTCACATCAGGGATAACACTTAACAACAACAAGACCTCCGACACTCCCGGGACTCTCGACATGGAAGTACTGAGAAAAAGGATACTGCTCATCTTCCACTGGATTGAAAAACTTCTGTAAAGACAGTGACGGCAGAGCAAAAAATGCATATGTCGCGAAAAACGACTATATTTGCATTCTTGTTGACAGAACTTTGAGATGAAAGAGTTTTTACAGATGATGAGGCGCTTTGTGTCGCCTTACAAAAGATACCTGTTTGGTGCTGTCCTGCTGAACATATTTTCCGCGATATTCAACATATTCTCATTCACACTGATTATCCCGATATTGCAGATATTGTTCAAAATCAACGACAAGGTCTATGAATTCATCCCCTGGGATGCAGCAATGGACCTGAAAGACAAGGTCACCAACAACATGTATTTCTATGTGACCGGACTGATCGAACAGTATGGCGGTTCTGTGACCCTGCTGGTACTCGGACTGTTTCTCGGGGTGATGACTGCATTGAAGACATCGTGCTACTTCGGTTCCTCTGCTGTAATGGTACCGCTCAGGACAGGGGTCGTTAGGGACATAAGGGTCACCGTATACAACAAGATGATGAGACTTCCGCTCGGTTTTTTCTCACAGGAACGGAAGGGAGACATCATAGCGAGGATGAGTGGGGATGTCGGAGAGATCGAGTACTCTATCACCAGTTCCCTCGACATGCTCATCAAGAACCCGATACTCATCCTGTTCTATTTCGGCACCCTGATAGTCACAAGTTGGCAACTGACCCTGTTCACCCTGCTGGTGGTACCTCTGATGGCATGGGGGATGGGAGCCATAGGAAAGAAACTAAAGAAGCAGTCGCTTGAAGCCCAGGGCAAATGGAGCGACACCATGTCCCAACTCGAAGAGACACTCGGGGGACTGAGAATAATAAAGGCTTTCATAGCCGAAGACAGGATGGTGGACAGATTTACGAAAGTAAGCAATGAACTCCGCTCGGCTTCCGGAAGGGTGGCAGTAAGACAGGCCCTTGCCCATCCTGTAAGCGAATTTCTCGGCACTGTAATGATAATGATAGTGCTCTGGTTCGGGGGAACGCTCATCCTGAGCGACAAGGCCCCTATCGATGCCTCCACATTCATATTCTACATGGTCATCCTGTACAGTGTCCTCAATCCTCTCAAGGAGTTCGCAAAGGCTGGATACAGCATACCGAAAGGGCTCGCCTCCATGGAACGCGTAGACAAGATACTGAAAGCGGAAAACAACATAAAAGAACGGCCGGACCCTGTCGTTCTGGACGGATTCGAAGACAAGATAGAGTTCCGGAACGTGTGCTTCAGATATGGAGACGGGAAAGAGGTGCTCAAGAATATCTGTCTTACCGTGCCGAAAGGAAAGACAATAGCCCTGGTGGGACAGTCAGGTTCCGGAAAGTCAACTCTTGTAGACCTGATCCCGAGATACCACGATGTCACATCCGGAGAACTTCTGATTGACGGTAAAAACATAAAGGATGTCAGGGTACGGGATCTCAGAAGCCTGATTGGCAATGTCAACCAGGAGGCAATCCTGTTCAATGACACCATATTCAACAATATAGCATTCGGTGTAGAGGGGGCCACAATGGAGCAGGTGGTCGCAGCGGCAAAGATTGCAAACGCCCATGATTTCATCATGGAAAAAGAAGAAGGATATAACACCAACATCGGAGACCGCGGAGGGAAACTTTCCGGAGGACAGAGACAGAGGATAAGCATTGCAAGGGCCATTCTCAAGAACCCGCCTATCCTGATACTTGACGAGGCCACGTCAGCACTTGACACCGAGTCGGAAAAGATTGTCCAGGAGGCTCTTGACAGGCTCATGACATCCCGCACAACTATCGCGATAGCCCACAGGCTTTCAACCATCAAGAATGCCGATGAAATATGCGTAATGCATGAAGGGGAAATCGTCGAGCGCGGAAAGCATGAACAACTCATAGCACTCAACGGCTATTACAAAAAACTCAATGACATGCAGGCGCTGTAAATGTGGTTGCCGATGAAAAAAAGGACAAGATACATATCAAGGGTTCTGATGCTGCTGTATATAGCCGCAGTATGCCTGCTGTGTTTTGCCGACATCAGGACAGACATTGGCGTAAACAGCACATTGCTCGGGATACCGGCAGACAAGATTGTGCATTTCACGATGTTCCTCCCCTTTCCGGCACTCATGTATGCCGCATTCCACAGACAGGAAAGGAAGCCGGCAAGATTTATAGTATTCATGCTTGCCACCCTGATCGCCGGGGCAGCAGCCGGAGCGGGAATCGAGATTATCCAGCAGATGACAGGATACCGCAGTTGCGACATCATGGACTTCAGGGCAGACTGCCTCGGTCTTCTTGCAGGCGCCGTACTCACTACGATATATGGCGCTGCATCTAAAAAATGGTGAACGGGATGAAAAGCATGCATACACTGTTTCAGGCAATACTGCCTGTCATAACTGCCGCCTGCATTTCTATATTCTGTACCCAGGCTGCCAATCCGAAGAAAAGCCGTATAGTCATGGATTTCGAGCCTGTATGCGATACACTCGACTCCCTGATCAGATGCCGGACATCCGTCAAAGGGGAACTGGAACTCAATGCTGTCATGAAACGGGGAAAATTCCTTGACTTCTATTTTACCAGAAGTCTCGGTGACTGGCCATGGACAGAAGCCGATGCCAGATGGTTCAGGTCTGAACTGAAGGCCCTGTTCCCAGAAGAATACAGGGACCGCCAGCCAGGAAGCATCTACAGCAACCGGGTCAATCTCGACCGCCTGACAATGCCGGATGTCGGATATAACGGAAAGCCTCAGACAGGAAGGCTCACAAAGGCAGGGCACCGGCCATGCTCTTCCCCGCTCGTGAAAGATATACGGAAACCGTCATTCAGGAATGGCCTTGAAAACATGCATATAGCCCTATGGCACAGCCACGGAAGATATTATGAGCAGTCAATGGAAAGATGGGAATGGCAGAGACCGTGCCTGTTCCAGACAGCAGAAGACATTTTCACCCAGGGCTTTGTCCTGCCATATCTTGTCCCGATGCTGGAAAATGCAGGAGCCTACGTACTTCTGCCACGGGAAAGAGATACCGGCTGCCATGAAATCATAGTTGACAATGACCCTTCATTCGAAAGGACAGGAGAAGAGAATCCCCGTACCGGCGGAGTCTACTCAGAATCCGGAGTCTGGACTGACGCCGGGACAGGATTTGCCGATACGGCCAGAATATATTACGGGACAGAAAATCCATTTACGGCAGGTACGGCAAGGATGGCAGCATGCACACAGTTCGAAAAAAAGGGTAAATCCGTTGCCGTATGGCGTCCGGAGATAAATGAGAAAGGAGAATATGCAGTATATGTATCCTATCGGACGCTTCCGGACAGTTCTCCGGCTGCAAGATACACAGTAAGGCATCTCGGCGGAGAAAGCACCTTCATGGTCAACCAGACAATGGGCGGCGGCACATGGATATACCTCGGCACCTTTATGTTCGACAAGGGGAATGAAGGATGCGTCATGCTCGACAATATATCACCGGTGAAAGGGAAAACCGTGACTGCTGATGCAGTCAAATTCGGTGGCGGCATGGGCAACATAGCCAGACGGCCGGCCGCAGACTCAACGGCAGAAGCCACCGTGTCCGGACTCCCGAGATTTGTCGAAGGGGCAAGATACTGGATGCAATGGGCCGGGGCCGACACCTCAGTATACAGCCAGAACGGAGAAGCCAATGACTATATGGATGACTTCATGTCAAGAGGCGCCTGGGTAGGATGGCTGAGCGGAGGTTCGGATGTCAACCCGGATGCAGAAGGGAAAGGGATACCGGTCGACCTGTCGTTCGGCCTGCATTCCGATGCCGGGACTACACCCAATGACTCTACAGTCGGGACACTTGCGATATATACCCTGAGAAGTGAAAAAGGACAGAGGCTGCCTGACGGGGAAGACAGGATGACATGCAGGGAATATGCCCATATCGTCCAGAGCCAGACAGTGAGAGACATCAGGGCACAATACGACACCATCTGGAACAGAAGGAGCCTATGGGACAGGTCATACAGTGAGTCAAGGACGCCTCCTGTACCGGCAATGCTTCTCGAACTGCTTTCCCACCAGAACTTTGCAGACATGCGATACGGGCTTGACCCGGCATTCAGATTTACCGCAAGCCGTGCCATATACAAAGGTATCCTGAAATACCTTGCAAACAGATACGGCCGTCAATATGCAGTACAGCCACTGCCTGTCAACTCATTTGCCGCAGTATTCAGCGCGAAGCCTGTAAAAGACAGCAGATATGCAGGGAAGACCGCAATAGAACTCAGTTGGAAAGCGACAGCGGACACACTGGAACCGACAGCCGCACCTGACGGTTTCATCCTCTACACAAGAATCGACTCAGCGGATTTCGACAACGGGGTGCCGCTAAAAAAAACTGTTGCTGACAGAACCGGCACTTTCAGGCATACAGTATATATTGACCCAGGGCACATATACAGTTTCAAGATAACGGCTGTCAATTCAGGAGGAGAAAGTTTTCCTTCCGAGATTCTCAGTGCAGGGCTGCCTCAGGGTGTGTACCGTCAGGGAGAAGGCCCAGAGACATGTGCTCCGGTGCTGATTGTAAACAACTTCTACCGTGTATCTGCGCCGGTATCATTCGACACTCCACGTTATGCGGGGTTTGACAACAGGATAGACAGCGGTGTACCGTATATCAAGGATTTCTCGTTTTCAGGCGAAATGTACCAGTACAGGCGTGAAATGCCATGGACTGATGATGACAATCCCGGCTTCGGGGCATCTGACAGCGACTATGCAGGCAAGGTCATCGCCGGCAACACATTCGACTATCCGTACCAGCACGGCATTTCCATTCTCAGGGCAGGACATCCGTTCTGCTCGGCAAGTGCCGATGCATTCCAGACCGACACCCTGATAAGGGACAGGTTCAGGCATGCAGACCTCATCTGCGGAAAACAGGTAACGACAAAGACCGGAAACGGCTCCTATCCCGACAGATACCGGATATTCACGTCCGGCATGCAGGATGCTGTCAGAGATTTCTGCTCGAACGGCGGCAATATCCTGGTTTCGGGAGCATATATAGGCACCGACATCTGGGACCGTGTCTATGAGACAGAATGTGACAGCACATTCAGGGCCGAAAGCATAAAATTTGCCGAAAATGTGCTCGGATACAGGTGGATAACCGGATTCGGCAGCAAAGAGGGCAAGGTGAAGGCATCTGGTGACTTTACAGCAGCCCCAGAGGAAGGTGCGCTGGAGTTTTCATACAATACTGACTACAGCAGTTCATGCTACAGAGTTGAGAATCCAGACGGCATAGCCCCTGCAACACCTTCCGGAAAGACAATCCTTAAATATACCGATTCCGGTATCTCTGCTGGAATATGCAATGATACAGGCAGATACAGGACTGTCATAATAGGTTTCCCGTTTGAGACCATAGCCGAGAAAGAAGCAGCAGATAAAATAATAAGCAGCACATTGAAATTTTTTGAGCAATGACACCCGTAGAAGCAGATATCATCAGCCTCCTGAAAAAGGAGGTCAAGCCCGCACTCGGATGTACCGAACCTATTGCAGTGGCCCTGTCGACAGCCAAAGCAGTCGAAATCATGGAGGAAAAATGCCCGGGGTGCTGCACTGCCGGATGGAGACTTGCTGCAGACTTTTCAATCAGAGTGGAAGTCAGCGGAAACATACTCAAAAACGGCATGGGGGTCGGTATCCCGGGGACAGGGATGATCGGACTTTATATTGCAGCAGCCCTCGGGGCAGTCTGCGGCAAGTCGGAATATGCCCTTGAAGTGCTGCATGACCTTGAGCCTGGAGCAATTGCACGGGCAAAGGAACTTGTGGAGCGGAAAAAAATCAGTATAAACATCGCTGACACCACCCGCAAACTGTATGTAAAGGCATATGTCTCCACTGGCGACGGGCACGAGTCGTCAGCCCTCATCGAAGACGACCACGACAACATCGTAGAGACATGCTTTGACGGAAGCATACTCCATTCTGGACACGCCCAGGCTAAAGATGAAGAAAGTGCAGGCATGACGGGAAGGGACATCACCGTAAAGGAAATCTTCAGTTTCACGGAAAATGCCGCATACGAAGACATCAGGTTCATACTCGAGTCCAGGGATCTCAATCTGGCTCTCGCACAGGAAGGACTTCAGGGAGACTACGGGCTTAAGGTCGGCAAGACAATCCATGCTGCAAGGAACAGAGAAGTATTCGGCTCCGACTTCATGAGTTATGCAATGTCCCTTACGGCAGCGGCCTCTGATGCCCGCATGGCCGGATGCACACTTCCGGCAATGAGCAATTCAGGCAGCGGCAACCAGGGTATCACCGTCACCATGCCGGTGATTGCCTATGCGATAAAATACGGAACTGACGAAGAGACGCTCGCCCGCGCACTCGTACTGAGCCATCTTGTAGCCATACACATTAAAGGCTATCTCGGCAGACTGTCAGCACTGTGCGGTTGCGTAATAGCATCTACAGGGGCATCATGCGGCATAGTATACCTCCGGGGCGGGAACTGCGGACACGTCTGCGCTGCGATAAAAAACATGATAGGGAATATCACAGGCATGGTCTGCGACGGAGCAAAAGTAGGATGTGCAATGAAAGTGGCGTCTGGAGTGTCAAGTGCGATACAGTCGGCAGTACTTGCCCTCGAGGGCACATGCATCTCAGAACATGACGGCATCATCGAGAAAGACATCGAAAAGACAATACGCAATCTTGGCCAGATAGGTTCAGAAGGGATGCAGAATACCGACAATATGATTCTGGACATCATGGTATGCAAATAAAAACACCGGAAAATGGAAAACCCGAAGATTGACATAAATACAGATTTTGACCTGGAAGAGCGCGTCCAGGCCGCCAGGGACAATTTTAAGGCACACGGGTATAACTGTTGCCAGTCCGTACTTCTCGCCTATGCAGACGTCATAGGTATAGATCCTCAGACCGCTGCAGTTCTGGCATCAGGATTTGGCGGAGGCATGGGAAGGCTCAGGGAAGTATGTGGCTCGGTAAGCGCCATGTTCATGATTGCGGGCTTCATCTCTCCTGCAGCAGACCCGTCGATAAAAAGTGACCGGACAGCCAATTATGCACTGGTTCAGGAACTTGCAGGAAAATTCAGAGAGAAGAACGGCTCGATTGTATGCAAGGAACTGCTCGGTCTCGTACCTAAAAGCACTGTAGGCAAGACAGGTATCGGGCTGCCTGTATGCCAGAAAGCGGACGGAAGCCCCGCCGGCATTGTACAGGAGTCTCCGGAACCGTCCGACCGTACTCCTGAATATTACAGGAAAAGACCGTGCGAAGAACTCATAGCCTGTTCTGCCCGCATCATCGGCGAACGGCTCAAGGCATGCAAGGAAGGAGAGTAGCCGTCGGATATCTTTCTGCACATCTGTAAAACTGGTCACATCTTCAGTAATTCTACTATTTTCCCGGAAAACAGGAAAAACTATCTTTGCACCGGGAAAATAAAATGCCATCAAAACTACTGGACATGCAACTGATAAAAGATAAGGAATTCGGCGGGGAAAGACCGCTTTTCGGCACACACGATCTTCATCTGGACAACGTGACAATCCGGGAGGGGGAATCTGCAATCAAGAAATGCAGCAATATCGTGGCGACAGGGTGCCGGTTTGAAGGGAACTACCCGTTCTGGCACGTACATGGATTCACTATTGAAAACTGTTATTTCGCAACAGGAGGACGCTCGGCCCTGTGGTACTCCGACCACCTCAAGATGAAAGACACAGTCATAGACGCCCCGAAAATGTTCAGGGAAATGAATGCAATCGATATAGAGAACGTGACGATGAATGATGCCGATGAAGTCTTCTGGAGATGTACCGGCATCAATGCCAGAAGACTGAAACTCCATGGAGGCACATATCCTTTCATGTTCAGCAGGGATATTCATATCGACGGGCTTGAAAGCGACAGTAAATATGTCTTCCAATACGTGAAGAACGCAGAGATACACAATGCCAGAATCACCACCAAAGACGCTTTCTGGGAAGTGGAAGATGTTACCATCTATGACTCTGAACTCAACGGGGAATATCTCGGATGGCATTCTCGCAACCTCCGGCTGGTCAACTGCCACATTTCAGGAGAACAGCCTCTCTGCCATGCCCATAATCTCGTGCTCGAGAATTGCACTTTCGACCCGTCATGCGACCGGGCCTTTGAATACTCGACTCTTCAGGCAGACATACTGGGCGGTATCACCAACATCAAGAACCCTGCTTCCGGCCACATTGTTGCTGACAGCATCGGTTCAGTGACAATAGACAGCAACATAGAGGCCCCGGCCGACTGCATCATAGAGACACGCACCGGACAATGCCAGCAGAGACTCCGTTGATGCAGAAAAGTCTCTTAAGATCAGCCTGATTTCCGAACTGACGGGGCTTTCAGTGGAGGAGATCCATAGGCTGTAGAAATCAAATGCGCATACGATTTAACATTTAAGACACTCAAAAAAAGAAAAAAGATATAAAAAGAGAAAAACTTGCCTGCTGCCGGATTTCCGCATTGACTTTTCCCGGAAAATATTCATAAGTTTGCCGTCGAACTTTTAATAAAATCTGAGAATTATGGGCAATGGGATTACGGCCACTGTGCAGAGGTACGTGGACATTTTGACGGAGGCGGGATTCAAGGCCGTGTTCGGGGTGGAGAAGAACAAGGATGTTCTCATCGATTTATTGAATGTGCTGCTCCCGGAGCACCGCCGCGTGCACGACCTCTCTTATGCAA
>JADILX010000062.1 GCA_017695025.1 Candidatus Cryptobacteroides excrementavium | reverse complement strand
AATTCAAAATAAAGGAAATAATTGTGCAATACTTTTGTCCCGGCGCAGCCTCCGGGCATATGCGGCATGGACGTTTCAGGGCCGGAAACGGCATTTCTGTGCATGTCCTGTCTCTCCGGGATACAGGACTTCATGCATGCTGTGCCTGTCTGGCTCTTCTCCTGTGAACAGCCCGTATCCTCCGATGGCCTGATAAAGTAGCCAGTCCCTGCCGGGAATATATTCTGCCTCTGGATTTGCCTCCGACATCTTCCCGATGATGCCGGCATTGAAAGACGGAGTCCTGTAGTTGGCTTCAAGTACGAATTTCCTTTTGCATCCAGTCTTTCCTCCACGGAAATCTTCCATTGTCAGGGCATCTATCTGCGGAATGCTCCCGGGCAGTGTGTAAATGATGACATCCGCTTCCCGGAAATATCGGCAGAACTCTTCCAGCGGCTTTATCCGGAACCCGTATTCAGGCATGCGGGCAGCCGTCTCTTCCGCACGGCTGACAGTCCTGTTCATAAGCGTGACTTCGAGACTCAGGCCGGCTGCCGCAGCGGCTGCCGCCTTGCCGGCCCCTCCGCATCCGACTACCAGTGCCGTCCTCCAGACTTTCCTGTAGTGTCCGGCCGCCTTGAGCAGGCTCATCTGTATCCCGAAATAGTCGGTGTTGTATGCCTTTATCCCGTCCCCTGTCTTTATGAGCAGGTTGGCGGCTCCGGTCTTTGTGCATGTGGCGTCCGCAATATCTGCCTTCCGGAAAGCCTTTTCCTTGAAAGGGGCAGTGACATTTATCCCGTCATATTCTTCGATGAACGTCCTGTATGCGGTCTCGAAGTCTTCCCCTTCTATGAGCCTGTAGACATAGTCCCGGCCGTATTTCTCACGGTATCCCGCCTGGAAAAGAGCCGGGCTGAGCGAGCCGGATACAGGATGTCCGATAAGTCCGAAATGTTTCATCCCGATATCTGAAATGGTTTTCTGCAAAGGTAGCCTGAATGGATTATACTGTCAAGTTTCAGTAAGGATTACTTTCTTTTGTGGAAAATTGTCCGGCTGTGGCTGTTTTCTATTATTTTTGCATTTTTTGCAGTTGTTATGGAGGATTTTAAAGGCATCTGCGGGAAACTGTTGAAGATGGCCAGGAACTGGTCGCTCCCTCTTGGTATTATTACCGGGGTCGCAGTATATGCCGCATTCCATTTCTTTTCTTTCCTGAACCCGTTGAAGCCGGCCGCTGAGGTTACGGCCGGGCATCTTATTCCTGTCCTGCAGTTCGTGATGCTCTTCTTTACGTTCTGTAAGGTGCGCCCGTCCGAGATGAAGATAAGGAAGTGGCATCTGTGGCTGGCTCTGGTTCAGGTGCTGGCATGTATTGCTATAGCGCTTCCCCTGTATTTTTTCCCGGAGTTCAGGTATGCTGTCCTGCTGGAGGGCGCCATGGTCTGCATAGTCTGTCCGACAGCAGTTGCTGCGGCTGTCATAACAGGGAAATTAGGTGGAAACGAGGCGTCACTTACGACCTATACCATTATAAGCAATATGATAGCGGCAGTCGTTATCCCGATTGTCTTCCCGATGGTGGAACGTCATGAAGGCATGCCGTTTATGGTGCAGTTTGCAGTGATTCTGAAGATGGTCTTCCCGGTGCTTATCTGTCCTCTCCTTGCGGCTCTCGTTGTCAGGAAGTTCTTCCCGCGGCTGCTTGCTGCGATATTGAGGTATTGCAGCAGCCTGGCCTTTTATCTGTGGGCATTTTCCCTGATTATGATTATAGCCCAGGCTTTGCGCTCTGTCGTCAACGGCCATTTTGAGGCATGGATGCTGTGGTGTTCCGCAGGTATCAGCCTTGCCGTATGTATCCTGCAGTTCGCAATCGGAAAGATGACAGGAGGACATTATGGCGACAGGATAAGTGCAGGGCAGGGGCTTGGACAGAAAAACACGGTTTTTGCCATCTGGGTGTCTGTGGCCTATCTGTCCCCGGTGGTGTCTGTCGCTCCGAGCTGCTACATATTGTGGCAGAACGTCATAAACAGTTGGCAACTTTGGCGCAGACAGAAAGCCGGTTCCCGGAGTTGAGTCCAACGGTTTTATTCCAGCATGATGTCTGCTGATTTCCTCTGTCTGACAGCCTCATAGAGCAGGATGGCCGCCGATACCGAGACATTCAGAGAGTCAAGTCTCCCGAGCATAGGTATTCTTATATGGGCGTCAGCGTTTTCTCTCCAGATATCGGTCAGCCCGGTGGATTCTGTGCCCATGACTATGGCTGTGCCGCAGGTCATATCCGTGTCGTAGTAAGGTCTGGAGTCCTGCAGTTGGGCTGTGAGTATCCTGATGCCATGAGACTTGAGCCATCCTATGGTTTCTTCGGAGGTTGAGACGACTGTCCGGGTGGTGAAGACGGCACCGATGCTCGCCCGGATGAGATTGGGGTTGTACAGGTCTGTGAGCGGGTCGCAGATTATCACTGCATCAGCCCCGGCAGCATCTGCGCTGCGCAGTACGGCACCGAGGTTTCCCGGTTTTTCCACACTTTCCAGTACCATTATCAGCGGATTCCCTGTCAGATGCAGCCCGTCAAGAGACAGGTCTTTCCACTCTACTTCGGCAATTATGCCTTCCGTGCCCCCGCGGTAGGCAATCTTGTCGTAAAGTGCTGACGGTATGTCTATGACAAGCAGCCCGTCGGACTGACCTTTTCTGCCGGTGTACTCCGGATGCTTTTGCAAGGTATCCCTCTCCTGTGTCTCTCCATGAGCCTGCCGGTGTCCGTCGTGGTACTCATGCAGGACTGCCTCTGCTTTCCTGATGATTGCCTCAGTTTCTGTGTCCGGTATTATCTCTCGGCACACAAAAATCGTCCTGATACGGTATCCTGCCTCTATGCAGTGCCCGAGTTCCCTGCGGCCCTCAACGACGAAAAGCCCGCGCTCCCGTCTCAGCCTGGATTTTTCCTGGAGCGCGAGCAGTTCCTTTATCTTCGGATTCTGCGCCGATGTGACGGTCTCTGATTTCATAAGATGCTGTTGCTGAATTTATTTCCCGGAATTAATATAGACTATTTTGTTCCATAGGATATTACCGTCTGAATCACAATAAAGAGAAATGAAATCACGTGTGAACCGTGTGATCATTTTATCATATTCCTGTTTGTACTGTTGATTCTTCTCGGCAGCATCTATACCTAACGGCTCTATTATGTCTATATATAAGGTTTCGGATCCAGAGATGAATTCCCAGAAGCGCTCTCCGCACAGTTTGATATGAGTGTCTTTTCTGGTATTGTTTTCTTTGCCATAGCAACATCCTTCTATGGCTTCGCATAAATTTCTATTCCCGCTTGTATGGTATATTCTTTTTGCTTTAAGAAAATTTTCTTTCAGTTTTTTCAATGATGACGAGTTTGACCATTTCGGGCCAGATTTGATGCTTATGAAATAGTGTGTTCCATCCTTATCCATTTCCAGATCAATGCCCTCAGCCGAACTTTTATATCCATTGTAGACTATATTTGCTATGAATATTGCAAGGCCTTCCAGCCAGTCTCCGAACATACTCTCTTCCGCTGATGATAAGAACGCGGAAGCGATACTTTCAACGATTTCCTGTGGAGTATTGAGGTTTTTAGCCTTGTACAGGTATGGATTCTTGCTTTTTATAAGTCTGTTCAGTTGCAGTGATTTCAGTTTGTCAATCCTGCTTGAGTGAAAGTATGCGATGTTGTTGGCGACATAGTCTTCCACTTGTGATATCAACGTATTCATAGGCTGTCTTTTAAGTACTGGATTTTTTCTTCGAACAATTTTGTGAATTCATAGTCTACGGCTTTTTTGTATCTGGAATATGAAATTCTTGGCTTGTCATCACAAGTCTCATTGTGAATGTGCCGCATTATCTGCTTCCCTACAGCAAGTCCGAGACCTACAGGTACTGCATTGCCTATTTGCTTGTAAATCAGTTCGATTTTACCCTCGAATCTCCAAGTGTCAGGAAATTGCTGTATTCTTGCGTATTCCTCTATGGATAAAGGTCTTAATTCTGTCGGATGGCAAAGAAGTGTCGCCGGCATTGTCGGACTCGTTACAAGAGTAGGGGACGGCCTGTCGAATGAAAGTCGCCTTAAGAAACCTGTTTTACCTCCAGACAGTCCGTACGCTTTCCCCATTGCCTCCTTCGCCATTTCAGGAGGAAGATTTCTCCAGTTCTGGCCTTCTTTCAGCAATTTCATGTATTGTATGCTGTTGGGACGGAGCGGGATATATTTTAAGTCGTCTTTTCCGGACAAATCCCCTATTGCGTCCTTTAATGTAACCCATTTCTGTGTGCCGAAATCTCCATTTTCAGAATGGGTCGGGGCCGGTAATGGTACTTTAGAACCGATATGTCCTATAATTATGACTCTTTCTCTTTGCTCTGGAACACCATAATTTGCTGCGTTGAACAATGCATAACTGATATTGTATCCGATTTTTTGAACTTCTTTGGTAAGAAAATGTAAAACACTTCCTTTTATATCCTTAATATTTTCATATTCATTATATTCAGGTGGAACACTATTCAGTTTCGCGGATAAAATCCCGCGTACGTTTTCCAAAATGAAGTATTTCGGACGTATTTCGGACAGAATACGCAGATATTGTATGATAACGTTTCCTCTGAAGTCATCGAATCCGCGCTGTTTCCCGGCTGTGGAAAACGCCTGGCATGGTGGGCCGCCTATCAGTAAGGTTACCTGACCGCCATTGATGCCTGCTGTCTTAAGCAGTTCTTCTGAAGAGACATTGTTTATGTCCTTTTCTATGACAGGTATATCAGTATTATTACGGATAGTCTGCGCAGCCCATTTGTCCATCTCGACACATACCCTGATGTCAAATCCGGCTTTCTCAATCCCAAGATCCAGTCCCATTGCACCGGAAAATAATGATATTGTGGTATAATTCATCGGTTTTGTGTATTCTAATATTTTTTACGGATGCACATGCATCTTGTATTTGTTTTCTCTGCAAATATACGCAGAAGCCGAGAGTAATGAAAATGAACTTGTCCGATTATTATTACCGAGGCGCAACAGTATGAATGGTGCGATAGCGGCAAATATACGTTTTTGAAACAGTTCCTTGGCATGAACCGGAAAATAAAATTTCCGGATGGAGTCTCCAAAAAATGACGAAAATCCGGAAGTTTTAGGAAACTGTCTTCTAAAACTTCCGGATTCGGCTGTTCTGTCAGGTCTGAATAGTGCTTATTCTTCTTTCTTTCCGGAGTCCTGGACCTGGGCTTTCTTAGGACGCATCTGCGGGAAGAAGAGGACGTCCTGGATGGTAGGGGAGTTGGTCATGAACATGGTCAGACGGTCGATACCCATTCCCATTCCTGATGTAGGAGGCATTCCGTATTCGAGGGCACGCATGAAGTCCATGTCGATGTACATGGCCTCGTCGTCCCCGTGCTCCCTCTGCTTCAACTGGTCCTGGAAACGGCCGAACTGGTCGACAGGGTCGTTGAGTTCACTGTAGGCGTTGGCAAGTTCCTTTCCGCATACGAAAAGTTCGAATCTCTCGGTGAGGTCCGGGTTGCTGCGGTGCCGTTTCGTCAGCGGAGACATCGATACCGGGTAGTCCGTGATGAACACCGGCTGTACGAGGTTCTTTTCGCAGTATTCGCCGAAAATTGCATCTATGAGCTTGCCTTCTCCCATTTCCTTGGTGACAGGGACGTTGAGTTTTTCACAGGTAGCCCTCAATGCGGCTTCATCCATGCCTGCCACGTCCACTCCTGCATATTCCCTGATGGCTTCAAGCATCGGCAGCCTGCGGTAAGGCGGCTTGAAGTCCACAGTGTTGTCCCCTATGGTGACTACTGTAGTCCCGTGGAGTTTCAGGGCGATCTTTTCCAGCATTTTCTCCGTGAAGTCCATCATCCAGTTGTAGTCCTTGTAGGCCACATATATCTCCATGCAGGTGAATTCCGGGTTGTGGGTCTTGTCCATACCCTCGTTGCGGAAATCTTTGGCAAACTCATAGACTCCCGAATAGCCTCCGACAATCAGTCTCTTGAGGTAGAGCTCGTTGGCGATACGGAGATACAGGTCGATGTCAAGGGCGTTGTGGTGGGTGATGAACGGCCTTGCGGTTGCCCCTCCAGGGATCGGCTGGAGTATAGGAGTCTCGACTTCGAGGCAGCCGGCCTCGTTGAAATACTCTCTCATTGTGGCGATGATCTGGCTTCTCATCACGAATGTCTTGCGGACCTGCGGATTTACGATGAGGTCGACATATCTCTGCCTGTATTTGAGTTCCGGGTCAGAGAATGCGTCATACACCTCCCCGTCCTTTTCCTTGACGATAGGGAGTACCCTCAGCGACTTGCTGAGCAGGGTAAGTTCCTTTGCGTGGACTGACAGCTGTCCGGTCTGGGTGATGAAGGCGAAGCCCTTTATGCCTATGATGTCGCCTATGTCGAGAAGTTTCTTGAAGACGGTATTGTACATGGTCTTGTCTTCTCCGGGACAGATTTCATCGCGTTTGATGTACACCTGGATTCTTCCTGTCCCGTCCTGGAGTTCGATGAAAGATGCCGCTCCCATGATTCTGCGGGACATGATCCTTCCTGCAATCACGACATCGGCCAGATTCCCTTTCTCAGGGTCATATTCATCCTTTATCTTCTGTGCAGTCGCGTTTACCGGGTAAAGTGCTGCCGGGTACGGGTCTATGCCCAGTTCCCTGAGTTTCCCCAATGCTTCGCGCCTGTTGCGCTCCTGCTCGTTCAAGTCCATGTTTTCCATATTTCCGATATATTAAATCTTGCAAAAGTACGACAATAAATTCTAAATTTGAAAATAAAATCGCTATCTTTGTATGTTATGGGAAAAGACAAGGAATGGATATTGAAAAGTTCTGCCGATGTCGAGTCGGTGCGGATGCTTTCATCCGAACTCGGGATTGACCCTGTGCTTGCCGATCTGCTTGTGCAGAGGGGCATATCGACATTCCAGGATGCAAGGGCCTTTTTCAGACCGGATCTTTCCCGTCTTCATGACCCTTTCCTTATGAAAGACATGGATGTGGCTGTGGAAAGGGTGAGAAAAGCAGTGGTCTCGGGAGAAAAAATCCTTGTATATGGCGATTACGATGTTGACGGTACAACGGCCGTATCCCTCGTATATTCTTTTCTCAGGAGCATTTCAGCAAATGTAGACTTCTACATCCCTGACAGGTATGATGAAGGCTACGGAGTCTCTGACAAAGGCATAGCGTGGGCCTGTGACAATGGATTCTCCCTGATCATCACGCTCGACTGCGGAATAAAGGCCAATGACAAGGTGTCTGCGGCGGCATCCATGGGGATAGACATGATAATATGTGACCATCATCTTCCCGAGAATGACCTTCCGTCTGCTGTCGCTGTCCTTGACCCGAAACGGGAGGACTGCAATTATCCGTTCGACGACCTGTCCGGCTGCGGTGTAGGCTTCAAGCTCGTACAGGGATATTCCGCAAGGTATGGTATTGCATTCGAGGAACTTATACCGCTTCTGGATCTTACTGTGGTGAGTATAGCATCCGATCTGGTTGCCATAACAGGTGAGAACCGGATTCTCGCCCATTTCGGTCTCAGACAACTCAACGAGAGCCCGCGTCTCGGCCTGCTTTCAATGATTAGGCTTTCCGGGCTGGAGCCGTCGCATATCACCATCGACGACATCGTCTTCAAGATAGGCCCGAGAATCAATGCCGCAGGCAGGATGGAAAGCGGGCGGATGGCTGTAGAACTCTTGACAGCGACAGACGAAGACCAGGCCACGAAGATAGCTGATGAGATCAACGAGTACAACAACGAACGTAAGAACATAGACAGGGAGATTACGCGCGAGGCATTGGAGATGGTGCAGTCCGGGCAAAGCCTGTCCAATGGCAATGCCACCATAGTATATGACCCGTCATGGCACAAAGGAGTAGTGGGGATAGTTGCATCCAGGCTTGTGGAGGCATTCTACAAGCCGACGATAGTCCTTACCAGGTCAAACGGCCTGGTCACTGGCTCGGCAAGGAGCGTGCAGGGGTTCGACCTGTATGGCGCCATTGAAAGTTGTGCCGACCTGCTCGAGAATTTCGGCGGGCACATCTATGCGGCAGGGCTGACGCTCAAGGAAGAGAACCTCAAGGAGTTCTGTGAGCGGATAAATGCCTATGTCGGCAACACTATAAGCAGCGAGATGCTTACGCCTGTCATCTATATCGACTCCAGACTTGATTTTTCAAGGATAACCCCGAAGTTTTTCCGTATCCTGAAGCAGTTCCAGCCGTTCGGCCCGGGGAATAATGCCCCGGTATTCATGACCGAGAATGTGTATGACAACGGCAACGGCCGCAAGGTCGGGGCGGAGGGCAGCCATCTGAAACTTGAACTGATACAGGAAGAACAGCCATACAGGCATATTTCCGCCATTGCCTTCAACAAGTCCTCGCATTTCGAGCACATCAAGGCCGGCAATCCTGTTGACATATGCTATTCCATAGTCGAGAACTATTATCGCGGGATAGCCAATCTCCAGTTACGTATCAAGGACATCCGTGACAGGGAGGAAATCATCTGACAGGTTCTGATATAGTAAAGGACGGCAGTAGTCCGTGCCATGAAATAAGGCTGGGGACTGTCTGCCGTCCGGTATGCTATCTGCTGTACTGGTGCGTGACCGGCTCCATTATGAATGTGAATTCATAGTCTCCATAGTGAAGCCTGTACTCTTCTTTCGGGAGCCTGCCCCAGCTGTTTATGCATCCGAGTCCCATCTGGGCTTTGTCGATGCAGATGTTGGTGCTGCCGGATTTCCGGAGTTCTGAAGGATGCCTGTTGTCTTTCCCTTCACCGTCATCAAGCATCTCGATGCTGTATTCCAGAGCCGAGGCCGAGAATGGTGCATCGCTGTGGAACCTCAGCCCGTTGCCGGCAGCGTCAAGTACCTGCCACCATCTGAGGCCGGCTTTCGTCCCCGTCTCCTGCGGACGTATGTATGGGTAGAACTGTTCTTCCACAGTCTGCCTGTACAGTCCGACAAGGGCTGCATGCTGCCTGTCCGCATAGTTTTCGAACGGGCCTTTCCCATAGTATTCTACAATGTCATAGGATGCCGGCATTTCCATCCTTAGCCCGAACCTGAACATGTCTGGCATCTCCAAGTCTCCTGCCGTCATTTTCTGAGTCACTTTCACAGCCCCCTGATTGTTTATCAGGTATTCCATGGTAAGGGCAGCACCGGTTTCCGGGATAGTGTAGCCGGCTGTCACATGTGCCATGCCGTCTTTTGTCCCATGGTCAAGCGACTCAAGGACAAATGAAGGGCTTTTCCATACCTTGTATATGTTCTGGAGATTTGCACCGTAGTCATTGTCAGTCCCTGCCCTCCAGAAGTTCGGCCTGAGTGTGGAGCCGTTTTCGAGCATTTCCCGCCCGCAACTTTCGTAGAGAGAGATAAATCCGTCTGCCTTGTTGAATTCTATCCTGAAGTTCTCACCGGTGATGATGAGATATCTCTGGTCACTGTCATCAGATGCAGGGGTGGCTATGGTCTCATTGGGGCGTACAGCATTCTTGAATCCGGCAGACCAGCCGTATTCAGTGAGCGGCAACTGGTTGTATGCCACTGTGTATCCTGCCGGAAGCGGAGCCTCGGCCTTCTTGAGCCTGAAATATATGTTGAGCATCCATTCTTTGTCCTGGCACAATGAAGCCGGATCGTAGTCCAGCAGTACTTCTGCGGACGTCTGTGGCGCCACATCAAGCCTGTCAACGGCTCCCTGCTGCATTACATGCCCGTCAGCGAGGAGTTCCCATTCAAGCCTGTACTGGGACAGGTCCTTGAAAAAGTTCTCATTGTATACTGAGATGGACGCTTTTGACAAGTCTGCAGGGGAGGCCCATATGGACTGGTATATGTGCCCTACTTCATAAGCATGAGGGTTGAAGTTCCTGTCCGGGCTGATGAGCCCGTTGTTGCAGAAATTCTGGTCCTTGTCTACGTCATATCTGTTGAAGTCCCCGGCATAGCCGTAGAACATTTTCCCGTCCCGTCCGTCCCATTCCGGTGACTGGTCCACAAAGTCCCATATGAAGCCTCCCTGATATACCGGATATCTGCGGATGAGATCCCAGTATTCCTTGAACCCTCCTTGCGAGTTGCCCATGGCATGGGCATATTCGCATTGTATCAGCGGCTTGTCGGGATTGCTCTCGCAATAGTCGATACACTCGCTGTAGGTCCGGTACATAGGGCAGTATATGTCTGTGAATCCGGTTGTCCCGGCCTGTTCATATTGTACCGGACGGGAAGGGTCCTCGTTCTTGACCCAAGTGTAGCATTTCTCGAAATTGACTCCGAATCCTGCTTCATTGCCGAGTGACCAGAAGATGACTGACGGGTGGTTGAAGTTCCTCTGCACATTTCTTTCGTTCCTTTCGAGATGCGCCTTTTCATAGAGAGGGTTTTTGGCGAGGCTCAGGTCTCCGTATCCCATCCCGTGTGACTCGATATTGGCCTCTGCAACGACATATAGCCCGTATTTGTCGCACAGTTCGTACCAATATATGTCGTCAGGATAGTGGCATGTGCGGACTGCGTTGATGTTCAGCTGTTTCATGCGCAGGATGTCCTGCAGCATCCTTTCTTTTGATACCGCATATCCTCCGTAAGGGTCCATTTCATGCCTGTTGGCCCCCTTGAACAGGACAGGCTGCCCGTTTATGAGCACCTGGGCATTGCGGAGTTCTATTTTTCTGAATCCGGTCTTGACAGGGATTACCTCCTGTCCTCCTCTGCTTGTGGAAGTGGCTGTAAGAGTGTAAAGATAAGGTGTCTCGGCAGTCCATTTTGACGGGGATTCTACATCCATTGTCACGTTCTGGATGCCTCTTTTGCCGACAACCTGTTTCTCGGCCACAGTGTTCCCATCCATGTCTGTCAGCACGAGCGATATGTTGCATGTGCCTGTGACATCAAGGCTGACACAGAGGGAGCCGTTGTCATAGTCGCTGTCCAGGTCCGGAGTGACACGGATATCCTCTATGCGGGATTTTTCGCGTGCGTAGAGATAGCAGTCGCGGGCCACCCCGGAATATCTCATGAAATCCTGGTCTTCGAAATACGAACCGTCGCACCAGCGGAAAACCTGGAATGCCAGCAGGTTTTTCCCGGGTCTGACGTACCTGGTGATATCGAAGTCCGCCTCGAGTTTCGTGTCTTCGCTGTACCCGACAAAACTGCCGTTGACCCAGAGGTAGATGTTGGACGATACACTGCCGAAACGGGCGAATATCTGTTTGCCGTCCCATCCGGCAGGTATGGTGATTTCTCTTCTGTACGAGCCTACATGGTTGTTTTTTACAGGTACCTCAGGAGGATTGTTCCGGAACTGGTATTCCCATGCGTATCCTATATTGTTATAGAGCGGGTCCCCGTAGCCGTTCAGTTCCCATATGCCCGGTACCTGCATGTCGTCCCATCCCTTGTCGTCGTAGTCCCTGGCGAAAAATCCTTCAGGCCTCTGGTCTGCATTTTCAACCCAGAAGAATTTCCACGTCCCGTTGAGGGACATATAGTTTTCTGATGCTTCCCTGCATCCCGTGCCGGCCTCTTCAGCGTCTGCATATGCAAAATAACTTGTGTGCATCGGAGCCCTGTTCACTGCGTTGGCAAGTGGGTCTTGCCATTCTGTCTGTCCTGCAGACAGGCCTGATGCGGAAAGACTTGCCGCAGCCAGTGCCAGACTGATTCTTTTCAATACCATGTCAGATCGGTTATGTGTTAATTAATTATATAAAAATCAATATATTATGTCTAAATAATGCCGATGTGCCCGGCCGTCCGGGGCAGGACGGACATATTAAAATTCTTGCAATTTAACAATAAAAATTAATTTTCTAAATTTGTCCAGATGAACATTGGACATGATGAATGCTTTTTTCAGATATATGTTGCCGGCGGCTGTACTATTGTCGGCTGTTTCCGTACGGATGCAGGCAGACGGCCGGCCTTTGGAGATATGGTTTGATTCCCCGTGTTCTCTCAGGGGCAGCGAAGTCTGGACTCTGCCTTCAGCCGGTACAGCCAATCCTGATCCGGAGTGGGAGTCCTCTTCTCTTCCGCTGGGTAACGGATTTATCGGGGCAAATGTCATGGGCTCCATTGAGGCTGAACGTATTACATTGAATGAAAAGACCCTGTGGCACGGAGGCCCTGCCGTGTCGGACGATGCGTCTTTCTATTGGGATGTCAACAGAAAGTCTGCCGGGGCGCTCAAAAAGATACGCCGGGCATTTGCCGGAGGGAAGCCGGAGATGGCGGACTCCCTTACAAGGCTATATTTTACCGGTAAGGCTCCGTATGAAAAGAGGTCCGGGGCTCCTTTCCGCTTCGGGTCGTTCACGACTATGGGCGAGATACGCATCACAACTGGCCATGCCCCGGAGAGAATCTCGGGATACAGGAGGTCCCTGTCTCTGGACAGTGCCGTTGCGTCTGTGTCATATTGCTGTGATTCAGTGCGGTGTTCCAGAGAGTTTTTTATTTCATATCCGGATAATGTCATGGTCATCCGGTTCCGCTCTGGCGGAAAACAGAGGCTTGTGCTGGAATATTCTCCCAATCCGGAGTTATCATGCCATATTTCCGGCAGTGAGGGAGGGATGCTCCGTTATTCGGGAAGACTCATGGACAACGGGATGGAATTTGCCTTGGGTATCATGGTTTTCCCCTCAGAAGGCACGGCAAAGGCAGAGGACGGAAAACTGGTTGTGGAGGATTCGGATGACATAGTGTTCGTATTGGCTGCTGATACAGGCTACCGGATGAATCCAGACCCTGATTTTTCAGATCCGTATGCATATTACGGGGAAGACCCTGATGCGAATGTACTCGGCTGGCTCCATAACGCTGCAGCGAAAGGCTATGATGCCCTCCTTTCCGGACACCTTGCCGACTACAGAAACCTGTTCTGCAGGGTGGATATGGAACTCAGCGGGCGGGATATGGACAGTCAGGATACTCTGTGCCGTGCTGAGACCCCGGGCAGCCAGGATGCCCTGCCGGCCCAAGGGCTTTCATATATGCCCACTCCTGACAGGCTGGCAAGGTACAGGGGCGGCTGTCCTGACCCCGGGCTCGAAATCCTGCTCTTCCAGTTCGGGAGGTATCTGCTGATTTCCTCTTCAAGGCAAGGGTCGATGCCTGCCAATCTCCAGGGCATCTGGCACAATGGTACGGACGGGCCGTGGCATGTGGACTATCACAACAATATCAATCTCCAGATGAATTATTGGCCGGCCTTGCCTGCTGCTCTTGAAGAGTGCCAGACACCCTTGAATGACTATATCCGGATGCTTGAGAAGCCCGGCTCGCGTGTGGCCTGGAATTATTTCCGTTCCAGAGGCTGGACTGCCTCCATTTCTTCGAATATCTTCGGATTCGCCTCTCCTCTTGACAGCCCTGACATGACATGGAACCTTATCTATGCGGCCGGCCCGTGGCTGGCTCTGCATCTGTGGGACTATTATGAATATACGTGTGACAGGGACTGGCTTGCGGAGACCGGATATCCTCTTATAAAAGGAAGCGCCTGTTTTATGGCGGACTGCCTGTGGAAAAGACCCGGCGGGATATATACCGCCTGCCCTTCCTCTTCTCCCGAACACGGACCTGTAGATGAAGGGGCGACTTTTGTCCATGCCGTTGCAAGAGAGATTCTTTCATCAGCGATAACGGCAGCGGAAATTCTCGGCACTGACAGCCGTGAAGTGAGGAAATGGAAAAAGGTACTTGCCGGAATACCTCCGTACCGGACAGGCCGTTATGGGCAATTGATGGAATGGAGCAGGGATATTGATGACCCGGATGACAATCACAGGCATGTCAATCATCTTTTCGGCCTTCATCCCGGGCGTACTGTCACTCCGGAAGCGACACCATCCCTTGCGGAGGCCGCCAGAGTCGTCCTTGAGCACAGAGGGGACATCTCGACCGGATGGAGTATGGCCTGGAAACTCAACATGTGGGCAAGGCTGCATGACGGGGAGAGGGCATACATGCTCTACAGGGCGCTTCTCGGCCATGGTGTCACAGACAATCTCTGGTACATCCATCCCCCTTTCCAGATAGACGGCAATTTCGGAGGGACGGCCGGTGTCATCGAAATGCTTCTCCAGAGTCACGAAGGCTTTATCCGCCTGCTGCCTGCCCTTCCGTCTGCATGGCCTG
>JADILX010000061.1 GCA_017695025.1 Candidatus Cryptobacteroides excrementavium | reverse complement strand
TTATAATACCAAAGACAGTGTGGCTGTCTTCCGGGAAGGGGGTTCGATGCGGGACAAGGACGGCCAGATAATTGAGAGCCAGACAGGTACATACGACTCCAAGATAAAGACTTTTACCTTTCTGCATGATGTCAATATGTTCACGGATTCGATATTCGTGAAGACTACCCGCCTCAAGTATGAGTCAGAAAGGAATTTTGCCACATTCGGCTCCGGCACTGACGCATGGCATGAGGATAATATGCTGTCTGCCGATGCGGGCTGGTATGACCGTGCCAGGGAAGTGTTCTTTTTCAGGGACAATGTCCATGTGATGTCAGCGACACAGGAAGGATGGTGCGACTCATTGTATTTCTACCGTAATACAATGAATGTGGACATGTTCGGCAATGCTCAGGTGACAGATACGACAAGAAATGTGTCCGGCGTTGCCGGCCATATAAACTATGTCGACAGTCTTTCCAGGGTGACCATGACCAGGAAACCTGCCGTGATAGCCAGGACAGAGGAAAATGCCAGTGTCGATACTGTCTATTTCGGGGCTGACACCCTCATTTACCGCACAGTACGGAAATGCGACATAGATTCCCTGACAGTGGCTGCCGCTGCTACAAGACTTGCCAATGTCAATATAGATCCGGTGACTGCATACCGCAGGAAGGCGGCGGAGGAAGCAGCACAGCGTGCTGCAGAGGCTGCTGCAGCGGATCCTAACAGGCCTCCGGTGGCGCGGGGGCAAATCCCCGGGCAAAATAGCGGGAAAGGAAACGGAAAAGACTCCGGGAAAGTAAACGGGCAAAATAATGGGAAAGACACCGGAAAAGATAACGTACAAGGCTCCGGGGCGTCCTCCCTTTCTTCACCTGAAGCAGCGCAACCGGCATTTTCTGCAGGGGAAGTCCATGATATGGCCATGCCGGATACCCTTTATGCCGGCGTGGATACATTGTCCGTCCCGGCTGTAGCAGATACGGTTGCTGCCTATGCAGCGGATTCTCTTGCCATTGCAGGCAATGTGCCGGCCGATACCGGTCTGGTGGCCGCTCCTCAGCCGGATACCACAAAAATAGGTTTTGTGACCGCATTGAGAAACGTCAAGATATACCGGGAGTCGATGCAGATAATCTGCGATTCTCTCGAGTATTCCGACCTTGATTCTCTGGCCCGTCTTTTCAAGGGCCCTGTAATCTGGAATGAAGTCACTCAGCAATATTCATGTGACAGTGTTACTGCCGTCATCAGGAACAATACCATGGAGAAGGTGAGCCTGATGTCCAATGCATTTATACACATGCAGGAAGATTCCGTGCATTATGACCAGATTAAGGGGGCGGAGATGATGGCATATTTTTCCCCGTCAAATGAACTGGAGAGATTCGATGCCCTCGGCGGTGCCTCAGCCCTGTTTTATCTTGAAGAAAATGATGTTCTCGCCACTGTCAACCGCAAGGAATGCAAGATGCTTTCCGCCTATTTTACAGATGGCAATATCCACAGGATATACTATTTCGACACTGCCGTGAGCGATGCCTATCCGGTCGCCCAGATGTCATCCGAGGACCAGAAACTCAAAGGGTTCAACTGGATACCTGACAGCCGGCCTGCGGACAGATATGCCGTGACCCCTCTGGCATTAAGACATCCGGAGAGGGACAGATACAGCGCTGAACCACGTGCCGCTTTCGTCAGGACAGGCATCTATTTCCCTGGCTACATGGACGATATCTATGTGCAGATAGCAGTCCGGGATTCGCTGGAGAAAGTCCGCGAACGGGAACGTGCCATTGAAGAGCGCGAGCAAAAACGTCTGGCAGAAATCAGGATGAGGGATTCGCTGTTTACAGCGGATTCCCTGAAGGCAGTGACTGATTCGATAGCAAAGGCAGACAGCCTTAAGGCCATCGCGGATTCTCTGCATGTGGCGGACAGTCTTGCCTCTCTTGACTCTGCCCGGCTTGCTGCCAAGGCAGACTCGACACAGGTCCTTACGAAACAGCAGCTCAGAGAGCAGGCCAAAGCGGCCAGACAGGCTAAGAGGGAGCAGCGGCAGGCCCGTAAAGAGGCCAGATGGGAAGAGATGGACAGGCGGGATGCTGCCCGTGAGCAGGCTAAAAAAGACAGGAAACTCGCAAAGGAGCGCAAAAGGAAACTGAAGTTCCTTCAGGCTGAGGCCGAAGAGGCCAGAAAAGAGGCCCTTGAATTAGAAAAATATAAGGAAAAGTTCGCTGCCCGTCAGGCCCGCAAGGAGGCCAGGAAGGCCAGAAAAGGCCAGAAAGCGGAGACTCCGGCAGACACCGGTCCTGTTCTGCAGCGGGACAATGATGTCAATGTACTGGAAGAGTGATCCGGTCTGATCCCGAAAGGGCCCCGACGCGGGAATGAAATCTCTCTGATAAGGGGTGGGAATGGTTCACGTATTATTGTTCCCACCCCTCCAAAAAAAGCAGGGTCTTATGTGGGACTCCTGTCGGGATGGCATGAGGAAAACCGTAGCCGTCAGGGCCGTGAGTCTGGAGATTTCCCGAATCCGGATGGCTCAGGCCCCATGAAAAACTCCAGAAGCCCGCCGTTCACGATATCTTCATATTCTATCCAGGTCTTTTCGAGAGGTTTCCCGTTGAACCGGACTTTCTGGACATAGACGTTTTCAGGTGAGTTGTCATATGCAATGACGGTGAACTTCCGTCCGTTCCCGGTGTCAATGACTGCCTTGTTGACGGCAGGGCTGCCTATGACAAATTTTCCTCCGGCAGGATCTACCTGATATATGCCGAGTGATGACATCACATACCATGCCGACATCTGTCCTGCATCCTCATTCCCGCAGACTCCGCTGTGATTGTCGAAGTACAGGCTGTCGAGGACGAGCCGTACGGTCTCGGCACATCTGTCCTGACGTCCAGCATAGTTGAACATGTACGCAATATGGTGGCTCGGCTCGTTGCCGTGGGCATACTGGCCTATCAGGCCGGATACATCATCTGCATCCCCTCCGAGGTCTCCTTCAGCGACAAAGAACTGCTCAAGTTTCTTCAGGAAGCGTTTTTCTCCGCCAAGAAGTCCGATCAGGCCGTGTACATCCTGAGGTACGAGCCATGTATACTGCCATGCATTGCCTTCCGTGTAGTCACTCCGCATGTGGAGGGCCTTGAACGGGTCGAACGGTGTCCTGAAAGAGCCGTCGGCTGCACGGCCGCGCATGAAGCCTGTCTTCCTGTCAAAATATTTCGTATAGGACATGCTTCTTTCCCCGAAATACTCTGCCGCCTCATTGTCTCCCATGGCGTCAGCCACCTTGGCAACGGCAGCATCTGCTATGGCAAATTCAAGCCCTTTGGAGACAGTCTCCACTTCTTTGCTCTTGTCGAACGGTATATACCCGTATTCTTTGAGCAGTTCCTGTCCTCTTTCATCCTTCATGGCAGAGACTTTCATTGCCTCCAATACCCCTGTGCTGTCGCTCACAAAGCCTTTGAGGAAAAGGTCGCCGAGTACTATCACGCCCGGGTTGCCTACCATACAGTCTGTCTCGTTGGCTGCAAGATGCCATACGGGAAGTTTCCCCTGTTGCTGGAAAATATCAAGGAATGTCCCGGCTACATTTGCCGCCATCTCAGGATCTATGATGGTCATCAGCGGGGATGCCGTCCGGTATGTGTCCCATAGTGAGAATACGGTATAGGTATCCGAACTGCTGTTGTACACTTTCCCGTCGGCTCCGCGGTAGTCACCGTTGACATCGCAGAAGAGGAACGGTGCAAACATGGTATGGTACATGGCCGTGTAGAACACTTTCTTCTGCTTAGGGCTCATTGCATCAATCTCGATGGCATCCAGTGCCTCGTCCCATTTGTCCAGAGCAAGCATCCTTACGGCATCGAAGCCTGTACCGCAAGGTACTTCTGCCTCAAGGTTCATCATGGCATTTTCTGTACTCACCGGGGAGAGTGCCACTTCTGCCGTAAGCACCTTTTCGGCGGAAGTGTCGAAAAGCAGGTCACATTCGAGACCTTTCCCCTTGCCGCCGATTTCTGCAGCATTGGTGATCGGGAGAGAGAATCTTGCAGTGAAATAGATAATATGGTCTTTCGCCCATCCGGAGGACCTCCTGTATCCTGCAACCGTATGGGCATCGATTACTTCCAGAGATGCATCTGTCACTTCGTCCCAGCCTACCCCTGAGGTGAGGTCAATGAGCACTGCCGCCCTGTCTCCAGAGAATGTGTATCTGTGCAGTCCGGCACGTTCAGTTGCAGTCATTTCGGCCTTCAGTCCATATTCATCCATCTCTATGGAATAATATCCAGGCATGACAGTCTCTTGTGCATGGTCAAGAGGGGCAAAGACATGTCCTGTGGTGTCCCGCAGAGGTCTGTCAGGGTCATAAGGCATGAAAAGTATGTCCCCGAGGTCACCGATGCCTGTCCCGCTGAGTCTCGTGTGGCTGAACCCGATGATCTGCTCCCCGGACCAGTGATAGCCGGAGCACCAGTCCCATCCCTTGTTTGGCTGCACAGGGCCGAGTTGTACCATCCCGTGCGGGACATTTGCCCCGACAAATACATGCCCGTGGCCGCCGGAGCCGATGAACGGATTTACGTAGGATGTAAGCCGCTCATGCCCGTTGCCGTATATGGTGACAGTCTCTTCAAGCCTGATGTCTTCTGAGGATGCTCCGACAGATATCCTGAAATCACCTGGTTCTACAACCGGAGTCATGGATGCGTCATAGAGCATGAAGGCATCCTTGTCAAGTACAAATTCTGCATGGACTGTCTCTCCGGCAGGGACGTGTATCCTCCGGAAGGCCCTGAGTTGTTTCTGTGGTCGTGCAGTTGATGCCAGCAGGTCTGTCACATAGACCTGGGCGACTTCGTCCCCGTCATATTTTCCGGTATTCCTGATGTCGAAAGATACCTTGAAGGACTCGTCGGAAAGTCTCTCTGTCCGCAGTCCGGAATATTCAAATGCTGTATAACTCAAGCCATAGCCGAACTCGTACAGCGGCAGTCTGGAGACTTCCACATAGTCATGCCCTGCAGGGAACCTCTTGTTGTAATAGACAGGAAGTTGTCCTGTGCATACTGGCACCGATACCGGAAGCCGTCCTGCCGGATTGTAGTCTCCGAAGAGGACGTCTGCTATTGCATTGCCTCCTTCCTGCCCAGGATACCATGCGGTAAGCAGGGCATCGGCATTCTCTTTTGCCCAGGTCTTGTCAAGCGGCCGTCCTTCTATGTATACTACCACCATCGGGATTCCGGTGGCATGTATCGCTTCCAGAAGATCATTCTGCAGGCCGAGGAGCGAGAGCGTCGCCCTGTCGAATCCTTCTCCGGACTCCATGTCGCTTACAGACGTGTTGTCCACTACTGCGGCTCCTGTATCGATGTATTTTGTCTTGAAGTCACGGGCGCTTGAGCCCCCTACAACCACTACAGCCACATCAGCCTTGTCTGCGGCTGCCACGGCTTCTGCAATCCCGTTCCATGAGGTGTCGCGGATGGCACAGCCTTTGGCGTAGATGACATTCTCCTTTCCGACCTTTGCGGTTATGCCGTCAAGTACTGTCTTTATGTTTTCACGTGGCTGAGGTGCAGTGTAGTCTCCCAACTGGTTGTACATGTTGTCTGCATTCGGCCCTATTACAGCCACCTTGAGGCTTTTGTCCAGAGGAAGCACATCATGGTTTTCGAGCAGTACTATGCCTTCTCTTGCGGTCTGTCTGGCAAGAACCACATGCTGGCTGTTCCGCACGGCAGAAGCGGCCAGTTTAGGGTCTATGTACGGATTGTCAAAAAGGCCGAGTGTAAATTTGAGTCTCAGGACATGGCCTGCAGCCTCGTCAATCAGACTTTCATCGATTTTCCCTGTCCTTATGCTCTCTTCGAGGAGAGAATAGCAGTTTGCACCGAGGTCTACATCCACTCCGGCTTTCAGAGCCATTTCTCCTGCATTCTGCCTGTCGGAGGCAACATGGTGTGACTGCCATAGCCCGTCTATGCTTTCCAGGTCTGAGACTACGAACCCTCCGAATCCCCACTGTTCCCGGAGAAGTCCCTTGAGCATCGTTGCATTTGCCGTGCTCGGCACACCGTCAATGGCATTATAAGAGGTCATTACCGACAAGGCTCCTGCATCTGTTGCGGCCTTGAACGGGGGCAGGAAGTTCTCATACAGATCCCTCTCTCCGATAAATGACGGGTTGCCATTATGGCCGCCTTCAGGGATGCCGTAGGCAATGAAATGTTTCAGGGTGGATATCACCCCTTTGTCGTAGCCATTGTATTTCGGGCTTTCGCCGCGGACTATAGCCGATGCCATTTCCGATGTCAGATATACATCTTCACCATAGGTCTCTTCTACCCTGGACCACCTCGGCTCCCTGGCAAGGTCTATGACCGGCCCATAGGCTATATGTCCTCCCTGGGCCCGGAGTTCTTCTGCAGTGGCCTTTCCGACCTGTTCCATGAGGGCTGTGTCCCATGATGAGGAAAGCCCTATCCCTGTCGGGAATACGGTTGTCCCTATGGCCATATGTCCGTGCGGGGCTTCCTCGGCAAGGATTATCGGGATGCCGAGCCTGCTGTGCTCTATGGCATATTTCTGGAGTTTATTATAGGTCTGCGCTGCCAGACTCGGGTTGAGTCCCGTCTCCAGAGTCTTCTGTGTCCACGGGTCTGCGCGGAAAGTGGCCCATAGCATTCCTCCGTGCCGGTTTTCTATAAAGTCCTTGAATTTGTCCGACACTTCTGTCTTTTTCCCAGAGACTTTTTCGTACATAGGCCATCCGAGAGGGCAGAGTGTCTGTCCTATCTTCTCCTCAAGGGTCATTCTTGAGAGAAGGTCGGCCGTCCTTTCTTCCGGAGACAAGGCCGGGTTCAGGTATGGAACCTCCTGTGCGCGGGAGGTAAATGCTGCAGATGCGCAGAGCAGCAATGCTGCTGCCAGATGTCTTGTCTTCATATGTTTCGCTATAAAGTGACTTTTCAGTTACGTCGTCTCCACAATGCGGACATTTCTTCCAGGGTCTTCCCTTTTGTCTCGGGCACCATTTTCCAGACAAATATGGCTGAAAGCAATGACATGACGGCATATATCAGATATGTGCCGCCTACGCTCCATGCGCTGAGGGACGGGAATGTGGAAGACACCAGGAAATTTGCCACCCACTGCATGGCTACAGCGATGGCTACCGCCTGCGACCTGATGGTATTCGGGAATATCTCGGAGATGAGCACCCAGCATATAGGTCCCCATGACATCATGAATGAGGCTGTATATATTATGATGAATATGAGCGCCCCGATGCCGATGAGGTCGAAGAACGAGAATGCGGCAAGAGCCAGCATGCCTGTCATCATGCCGATGGAGCCGATGATGAGAAGCGGTTTCCTGCCGGACTTGTCCACGGTGAATATCGCCACAAGGGTGAATATTATGTTCACGATGCCCATGACGACTGTCTGCATCATCGAGGCGTCTCCGCTTGCCCCGAGGTTCTCGAATATTCTCGGTGCATAGTACAGCACGACATTGATGCCTATGGCCTGCTGGAAGAAAGAAAGCAATACGCCGATGATGATGACTCCGATGCCATATGACAGCAGTCTCTCTTTCTTCTCGACTATGTTGCCCTTGATTTCAGCAAGGACCCGGGCTCCCTCTTCGTTCCCGTTGATTCTCGTGAGTATCCGGAGTGCCGTACTCTCTTTCCCTTTCATCACCAGATAACGTGGAGTCTCAGGGACGAGGAATACAAGCAGGAAAAATGCTCCGGCCGGGAAGGCTTCGCTGAGGAACATCCTTCTCCATCCGATTTCCACCATGGCGGCCTGTATGCCCTCGGCAGTGTCAGCAAGGTTGTTGCGGATGAGCCAGTTGACAAAGTATACGACCAGCATGCCGAAGATTATCGCAAACTGGTTGCATGATACGAGTGTCCCCCTGATATTTGCCGGGGAGATCTCTGCTATATACATAGGGCAGAGGGCTGACGCCAGTCCGACTCCCACACCTCCGATGATACGGTAGATGTTGAATGCAACAAGCAGGCTGACGGAAGGCTCCCCGTATGGAAGTATGCCGCTTTCCGGCCACCATGAGCCTACGGCGGATACAAAGAACAGCACACCGGCTATGAGCAGGGACTTCTTCCTTCCGAGCGACGAGGCAAGCACTCCTGATATGGCCCCTCCTATGATGCATCCTATCAATGCACTTGAGGCAGTGAAGCCATGGAGCAGTTTTGTGTATGTGAAGTCTTCCGCTCCCTTGAAGAAGACATCGAGGGCCTGCTCCGCCCCGGATATGACAGCCGTGTCGTACCCGAAGAGCAGCCCCCCGATAATGGCTATGAGCACTATTGAAAACAGATAGGCCCGGTTCTGACCGTTTGTCGTGCCCATGGCTATCTGATATAGAGGTTTACAAGCGCTTCGTACATCTCCTGTTTCCCGCTTATCATCTGCGGCTCGCCGTGTGTCCTTGCAAATGCGGCCACTTCTTCGAGGGTCATTTCCCCGTCTTCAAATCTCTTGCCCTCTCCGGAGTCGAAGGATGCGTACCTGTCGCGGAGCATCTTTTCATAGTCTGAGTTCTCAAGGATGTCGGCTGCAATCAGCAAGGCCCTTGCCATAGTGTCCATGCCTGAAATATGGGCGATGAAAATGTCTTCAAGGTCAGTTGAGTTTCTTCTTGTCTTGGCATCGAAGTTTGAGCCACCTCCCATATAGCCGCCTCCGCGGATGACCACCAGCATTGCCTGGACGAGTTCGTAGAGATCGACAGGGAACTGGTCTGTGTCCCATCCGTTCTGGTAGTCGCCTCTGTTGGCGTCGATTGACCCGAGCATGCCCGCATCGACTGCACACTGGAGTTCATGCTCGAATGTGTGTCCGGCAAGTATTGCATGGTTGACTTCTATGTTGACCTTGAAATCCTTGTCAAGACCATGGGCACGGAGAAATCCTATCACTGTCTCGGTGTCCACATCGTACTGGTGCTTCATCGGTTCCATAGGCTTTGGCTCGATAAGGAAATTGCCTTTGAACCCTTTTCCTCTCGCATAGTCACGCGCCATCCTGAGCATTGTGGCAAGGTGCTCCTTCTCTCTCTTCATGTCAGTGTTAAGAAGGGACATATAGCCCTCGCGTCCTCCCCAGAACACATAGTTTTCTCCACCGAGTTCTATGGTGGCATCGATTGCGTTCTTTATCTGGAGCATGGCTCTTGCCGCTGTCGGAAAGTCCGGGTTTGTGGCTGCCCCGTTCATATATCTCGGGTGGCCGAATACGTTTGCGGTGCCCCAGAGAAGCCTGATGCCCGTCTCTGCCTGTTTCTGCTTGGCATAGGCTACGATTTCCTTCATGTTTTTCTCGTATTCTTCAGGAGTGGAGCCTTCTTCGATGAGGTCCACATCGTGGAAACAATAGTATTCGAAGCCTATCTTCTGCATGATTTCGAAGCCTGCGTCCATCTTGTTCCTGGCCCTTTCGAGAGCCGTCGCCCCTTCATTCCACGGGAATTTCTTGGTGCCGCTGCCGAACTGGTCGGAGCCGTCTGCCCCAAGGGTGTGCCACCACGCCATTGAGAATCTGAGCCAGTCTTTCATTTTCTTCCCATGGACCATCCTTTCCGGTTCATAGTAATGGAATGCCATAGGATTTTTTGTCGCTGTGCCTTCGAAAGGTATCTTGCCTACATTAGGGAAAAATTCTTTTGTTGCCATAATAAATCAGGTTTAGTGTTCTTAATATTCTTATTTACAGTTCTGTGTCGTAAAATGTCTGACTGATGTCGGTATATCAGGCTGCCGGCTGCAGGTGTCATGCAGTCCTGTCAAGACATCTCTTCCATCTGAGGTAACTTTCCTCCAGTACACCGGACTCCCTGGAGATCGGGGATACCTCATCCACTTTTTCAAGGGACGCAAATGTCTCCTCCCTTGACTTGTACAGTCCGGCCCCGAGTGCCGCGCCTCTTGCTGCCCCGAGAGCCCCGTCAGTATCATAAAGTTCTATGCGTGCACCGGTGACGGTAGAAAGGGTCTGCCTGAACAGAGGGGACAGGAACAGGTTTGCTTTTCCGGCCCTTATGATGTCCGGCTTCAGCCCCATGCCCTTCATTATGTCTATCCCGTATCTGAAAGAATAGGCTATCCCTTCCTGGGTGGCACGCAGCACATTGGCGATACTGTGCCTGTTGAGGTCGAGTCCTGAGATGGACGCTCCGGCCAGCCTGTTCTCAAGCACTCTTTCAGCCCCGTTGCCGAACGGGAGTACGCATACTCCTCCGGAACCGGCAGGGGCGGTCTCTGCAAGGGAATTGATGGCATCGTAGTCCATGCCCGGGGCAAAATTCCTCCTCACCCAGGCATTCATGATGCCTGTCCCGTTGATGCACAGCAGTATGCCGTATCTCGGGGTATTGGCCGTATGGCTCACATGGACAAATGTGTTGACTCTGGACAGAGGGTCGGCCTCGGGAGTGTCAGTCACCCCGTATACCACCCCGCTTGTCCCTCCGGTAGCGGCGATTTCTCCGGGGTTGAGCACATTGAGTGAAAATGCGTTGTTGGGCTGGTCTCCTGCCCGGTAGGATATCGGGGTGCCTGCCGGAATCCCGAGCAGGCTCTGGGCCCGTGTGTCTGTTACAGTCTGGATGCCTATTGCCGGCACTGTATCCGGGATGAGACGGTGCGGGATACCGTAGAAGTCGGCAACGAAATCCGCTCTCCGCCCTTCCTTGAAGTCCCACAGTATCTGTTCGGAGAGTCCGGTCTCAGTCGTATGGATGTCCCCTGAAAGCATATAGGCAATATAGTCGCCCGGAAGGAAAAACCTGTCTGTCTTTTCAAAGGCATCCTTTTCATTCCTTATGACCCATGCAAGTTTTGATGCAGTGAAGTTGCCGGGAGAGTTCAGCAGGTGCGCAAGACATCTGTCCTTGCCGAGACTTTCCATTGCTTCTTGCCCGATGCCCACAGCTCTTGAGTCGCACCATATGATGGCATCCCTGACAGGTTTCCCGTCTTTGCCAAGACATACGAGACCGTGCATCTGGTAAGTGATGCCGATGCTTTTCACATCATCGAGAGAATACTTTTCCCGTATCTTCAGGATGCCTTCGCAGACATATTTCCACCACATGTCAGGAGACTGCTCCGCCCATCCGGGGGCAAGGGCCTTGATCGGCATTTCCGTCCCCGGGTTGGTGGTTGACGCAAGGCATTTCCCGCTTTCAATGTCGAGAAGGGAGATTTTTATTGAAGATGAACCTATGTCGATTCCCAGACTTTTCATGTTGTCAGCAAGTGTTATGTAATGTGGATTATCTGTCGTCAGTGCCGTAGCATTGCAGCCGGAATCGGGGTGTGCCTTCCGGCCCGGTCGGTGAAACCTGCCTCGAATATGCCGCCATTGGAGTCGAAGTATCGGATGGACAGCCTGTGCAGCCCGGCTTCCAGTGCCGCCTGGCCGGTCTTTTCTTTCCGGGGATGCCCGCCGTCGTTGTCAATGACAGTCACTCCGTCTATCTCCAGTATGCTCCCGTCGTCCGAGTAGGTGTAGAATGTATATATCCCGTCTTCGGGAATGTCGATGTAGCCGTCGAATATAAGCCCGATGTTGCCGCTGACTCCGGCAGGAATGCCGATTTCACTGCAGACCATCGTTTTCTTCAGCGGAGCACTCTCTATCTCCCTGCATGTCTCTCCCTTGTAGTCATGCCATCTGACTTTCAGGCCGTCCGAAGTCTTTCCCGTTACTTCGGCCGCAGGCATGTATCCGGTCTTTCTGAAGACGGCTGTCTTCAGTTCGCCGGCCACTCCACGGCTGTTGTAGCACCGCATCTTCATGGTGCAGTCTTCACGGACAGTCAGAGGCCCGTCGTAGACAGGGGAAGCCAGGACAGGGATACTTCCGTCAAGAGTGTAGTGCAGGGTTGCCCGTTCCGGGATATCCAGGTCTACCGTGACTGCATCTGTAAATACATTGCTGTCGAAAACTCCGCTGACATCACTGAACCTGTATTTCCATCCGGTCTTGTCAAGGTCTTTCAGGTGGAGCGGAAGCCTTTGTTCAAAATGTCCGTAATCTTTTTGCCCTGGGGCTGTCCATCCTGTCTCGGAGATGGCCATCAGGCGAGGGAATATCCTTTCCCCGACACTTTCCAGAGTGGGGGCCTGCTCGCTCCACAGATGTCCCTGGACACCGATGACAAGAGGAGAGTTGCCCCCCGCTTCATACGGGTCGTAGGAATACGTCTTGTGAAGGGAGTTCCGGTCCTGTTCGGAGGAGAGGTAATAGTATTCGGAAGAGGATACCACCACTTCATGGCCCTGTGCTATCGATGCCCGGAGTGTCTGCGGTACCCAGTTGCGCCACCACATGACCATGCTTTCTGATGAAAGCCCGTCACCTGATACCTCGTCCCAACCTATAATCGTCTTTCCATTGTCCATGCAGAACTTCTCCATGTCACGGGTGAAGTGCGCCTGCAGGTCTTTAGGGCTGGATATGCCGAGGGATGCCATCAGTCTGCGGCATTCCGGACATTTCCCCCATGCGGACGGGTCTACCTCATCTCCTCCGATGTGGATGTATTCTGACGGGAAGAGTCTGAATATCTCTGAAAACACTTCTTTACAGAAGTCGGTCGTCCTGCTGTTGCCAAGGCACAGAGGAGTGGTGAATACCGGCCCCCAGGCCCCGCCTTTCCCGTCGCAGGACAGTTCCGGGTATGCTTTCAGCACTGCAAGTGAGTGGCCCGGGAAGTCTACCTCCGGGATGATTTCTATCCCGCGGGCTGCAGCATACCTGACGATAGTGCGGATGTCTTCACTGGTGTAATATCCTCCCGGCATGCCGTCTTTCATCTTGTCCTCCGGAAGCATGAACTTGTCGTCTTTCAGACCGTCTGCAAGTCTCAGGCACAGGCTGTCCTTGCTGTTGAGGCTGCCCCATGCCCCTTCGGATGTGAGCCGTGGCAGTGAGGGTATCTCTACTCTCCATCCCTGGTCGTCGGTCAGATGCAGGTGCAGGCGGTTGAACTTGTACAGGGCCATCCGGTCCAGAAGCATCTTTATTTCGTCCACATCGAAAAAGTGTCTTGCCACATCCAGCATTGCCCCGCGCCATGGATATCGTGGAGAGTCCTGCACCGATGCGGCCGGCAGCCTGTGTCCGCTCTCCCACATGAACTGTCTCAGAGTGGATACGGCATGAATTGCCCCCTGGCATGTGCCGCTGCTGACAGTGATGCCGTCTTCGAGGATATCGAGACTGTATTCTTCAGGCCCCATACCCTTGACGAGAGAAAATGTCACATCCGTCTTCTCCGGACGTTCTCCGTTGAAGACCTTGATGTTATCCGCCGCCTTGCTCCAGCCGGCAGAGCCTTTCCATAGCCAGTCGTTTGTGGCAATGGCATCGTCAAGATATTCTGCAGCCGGAATAAGCATGGAGTCGGAGACGGATATTTCAGGGAACGGGCCCAGTAAAAAGTACTGCTGTCCGTAGTATATCTCTTTGGGCTCCGGTATCAGTACGGTATTCCCCTGTGGGCCGCAAGTCTCTTTCACTGCACCTTTCAACGGCATTCTGACCGTGTCTGTGCCCACAGTCAGCCACAGGCTTTCTTCATATCTTCCCGCCTTGACGGGCAGGGTGTTGACTGTGACCCGTATCCGGCATTTTTCTCCTGCCCAGAGCGTGTCAGGTATTTCTGCCCTGACTGCAGGAGACTTCCGTATCCATCCAAGAGCCAGCGCAGTGTCCGCACTGTTGTACACAGTGAATTCCTTGACTGAACTTTCCCCTCTTTCATAGAGTCTCATACCCACAGTCTCCACTTCAGAGCGGAGCCCTGGCGCAAGTACGAAAGGATAGCGTATTTCTTCCTCTGTTACGCCCCTGTCCACATACCCGTGGACGGTGATGGTATTGAACTTCTTGTAGTCCCCGTTTGTGGCTATGACTGTCAGATGCCTGTTCTGCTCTGCAAAAAGGTTCTTGGGGTCGAGGGTGACATCTACATACCCCCTTCCTCCCGGTGGAATCATCTCCTTGGAGAACACTGCTTCCGTGCATCCGCACTGGGCATGTACATCCAGTATCTGCACATCCTTGTCCGCAATGCTGGTGCATCCGAAACGCACTGTCACAGGGCCTGCATCATAGTGTATGGTGTCCACCTCTATGACAGGACTGTCAAACTTCAATATGCGGGGAGTGCTTTCCGCCCGGAGTGTCATGCCGGCAAGAAATCCTGTTGCCATCAGGAGAAAGGCCGTGATGGATAACTTGTTCATATTCGTCATGAGGTCAGGAAAATGTTGAAAACCGGTTTCGAATTTACGAAAATATTCAGAAATAAGAAAGCGTAAAAACAGGGCTTCCTTCCGGAGTTCATCCGGACAAGAAGCCCCGACATAACAACTATTTAATAACCAAAATCCGATTGTCAGTCAACAACAGGGCATTTGAGTTCTTCCCATGTAAGGCTGGTGCTGCTTGGCTCCCCGTCATTGCCCCTTCCGGTCATGTCGACAATCTTGTTTTCATCGTTAAGACTGTCAAGTCTCCAGTAGCCGAGAAGCCCCTCTGATGCCGGGTCAACATAGCACTGGTTGTTGACCAGTTCCGTAGGGGTCAGAGCCCTTGTCCATACTCTTGCCTCACTCACTACTCCGTCCATCAGACGTCCCCTCTCGGAGAAGCCTACGTGGAAGCCGTCCATATAGTCCCATGCAAGGTTTATAGGGTCTTTCCCGGAGGAGTCTGTAGAGCCTACCGCCTCACCGTCCGCATACAGAGTGGCTGTCGAGCCGTCATCGACTACTGCAATGTGGTACCATCTGTCTGTACTGAAGTGGAGGGATGATGTGACTGATGCCCCGCGTCCGGCGAGCTGCAACTGGTTCTTGTCGCATGAGATATCCCCGAAGCGGAGGAGGAAGTTCTCCTCCACGCCTATCACGGATGCGATGCCAGGATTGGCTGTCGCCCCGTAGAAACTGTTCATCTTCACGCGGATCTCCATCGTACATACAGACAGATCCTGGTAGTCTGCATTGTTGGTGATGGTAGGGAATGATACATAGTTGCTCTGCTGAAGGTTGATTCCCTGTGTGGTGATAATCTGGTTGATCATCACATAGGTGGTCTGCGAGGTCTCCAGAATCTTCATCCCGTTGGATGTCCCCGTGAGGCTGAAAGGTATGCAGTAGAGGGCACCTTCCTCGAAATCATCCATTGAGACGATGTCAAATGTCACTGGCTGCGAGACGTTGCTGCCTGCGCTGATGGTAAAACTGTCGGATGACAGGCTGTAACTTCCTTCCGGAAGCATCTTGTATGCCGTGCCATGGGCTGCATTGTAAGCGTCCACCGCTGCCTCGTCCACTACGACTGACACGCTCATGTCCGAAGACAGTTTTGAGGAGGAAGTCACTGACAGGCCCATTGAAGTCGGGCCATCGATGTACATGTTAGTCACCGGTGAATTCTCTGTGCCTGTGAAGTACACCACATCCTCATATCCGATGGCTTTCTGGCAGCCTGCCGCAAGGGCGGCAGTTGCCAAGGTTATCATTATAAATCTTATGATTTTCATAATCTGCAATATTATGGTTGGTTATTCCTGGACATAGAGTTCGAACTCGCCCGTACCCATGTTGCTGCCATAGGTAGCACATACCCTCAGATAACGGACCTGAATCGGTTCATAGAAGCCAATGAAGGCAGATGTCCCGGATACGGATATCGTCCCGTCAGTCTTGCTCGGTGTCTCGTCCATCGTAGTAAGTGCGTCAGGAGTGTCTGTGCTGTATTCTATCAGAACGGAATTAGGAGAGTAAGTGCCTGACCAGGTGCTTGAAATTATTTCCATTCCGCTCATGTTGCAGGTCTTTCCAAGGTCTATGGTGAAATCTACAGGACCGCCCCATGTACGGACGTATGTTTCGGAATCACCGTCGAAGAGATTCTTGTATGTCTCTGCGTTTCCGTCAGGATAAACTCCACCGTCATCACATGCCAGCAATGTCCATGTCGCCTTGTCTTCTACAGACACTTTCTCTCCGAGGATGTCATCCTCTGTGAAGTTTGACATAAGTTTCGCATCGCTGAACACTACGTTCACCACGACATATACTGTACCGTTGCTTTCGCTCACGGCAGTCCCGTCTGAAGTGCTGAGATGGAGCGGAATTATGTAGCCGTTTGCATTGGTCAGCCCGGAAAGGTCTCCGGTGAGTGAAACGTGGACTTCATCTTCAGACTCTGTCATTTCAGCCCCTATAGTAAGCGGACTTCCGGTCAGGCTGATGAGAGCCTCGTCCATTGCAGCGTAACTTGTGCCATGGAGACTGTTGTACTCTGTCACCAGGGAGTTGTCGACTGCTACGTCTACCGTGTAGCCGGATGATGAGGCGACAGATGTCATGACACCGAATGAAGCTCTGGCTGAGCCTGATGTCCCCGCAATATTGTGGTGGGTGATGGTTCCTCCCGTGAGTACATTGTTTGTCCCGCAGTATGCATAGATGACAGGCGCTTCTGCATCCGTACCGTCTATCTTGTAGATGTCGAATTCTGCCAGCCTGTTGCCGTACCACGAAGACCCGGAGGCGTTGCATGTGAACTTGATATATCTTGCCTCAAGATATCCGTCAAATGCTACGGTAAACCCGCTGTAGTTGTCAAGATATTCTCCCGGGATAAGTGACCCGGCCTGCTCCCATGTCTGCCCGTCTACACTGTATTCTATACCTGAGAATGACACGTATCCGGCTACATCGAGGGCTGTTACATGGTTGACCTCTTTCATGTCCACCGTGATGACCTGCCCGTCATCGAATGTCACTCCGCCGCTCCATGCAGAAGTGTTCCCGTCGAACAGTTGCTTGTAGTCAGTACAGTCGGCAGTCCAGATATCTCTGTTTGCCGGCTTGTATCCTACAAGTTCGTCTGAGGATGAGATCGGGCGTATGCGGCTGACCTCAGTGAGGACTTCGAGGTAGTAGGCTCCCATTTCCTCGCTCGTGTCCATGCCGGAAGATTCAATCCTGAAGGCACAGAGATACTGGCGCTCAGTCAGGGTTGTGAAGTCTCCGGTCAGGGTTACTTTGGCTGACTCCTCGGTGATCCATGCTCCGGCCTCAAGGGCGAGGCTGGCGTTTTCAAGGAGAATGTTTTCCTCAGGAAGGACTTTATAGGATGTGCCGTTGGCGGCATTGTAGTCTTCCACAAGCGAAGCATCGTATACGAGACTGATGGTAGTATTCCCGTGGTTGCCGGAGTTGCAGTTGATGGCGAACTCGTCTGAAAACTCTCCTGTCGTCCCGGATGGCCGGTGGGTCAATGTCGTGGAATGCCAGTTGTCTTCCCCGGTGTTGACATAGGCCAGCACGGGGGCGGCATCGATTGTCTTCTGGTAGTCTGGCAGTTCTTCGCATGAAGCAAACGAGAGGACTGCCGCTGCTGCAAATATGTATGTTATTTTGTTTTTCATGATATACCTCCAGATTATTTGATTACTGCAGGGTTCTGAAGCTGGATGGCACGGCGGAGATGTCCGTAAGGAGTCTCCTTGTCGGCTCCGGAATCAGTGGTGTTGTAGTCGCGCTGGCCGTGGAATGCACCGAATCCGCCTTTCCTTCCCCCTGTTGACGGCTGGAAGGCTGCCTGCTGCTCCATGACACCGCCGTCTGACCAGTTGTCACCAATGTTTTCAGTAAAGATTAACTGGGAGTTCTTCCAGTTGCCCCTGTTGAAGTTGCTGTCACTGATGGTTGAGTTATAACTCTGGCTGACCCAGTAGGAGCAGAGTTCCTCTGTGCCTGTAGGCGGCTGGTTCCCGTCTACAATGAGAAGGGTATGAGGATTAGGGGATGCCGGCCCGAGGTATTGGGCAAGATACTGCAGGAATGTTCTCATGCACTCTCCGCTGAGGGCGTCTCCTTCAGGCTCGTAGTCCAGGTCATAGCCGTCGAGGTCGTTGTCGCGCACTTCATCGAGGATGGACTCTGCTGCATAGACGCACCACTCAGGATAGACCCACTGCTGGTTGTCTTCAGTAGAGCCTTCGGCTTCTGTACGGGAAGGGTTGGCCCGCATGTCTGCTATCAGGGCAGATGTACCGGCGTACTGTCCTGCAGACTCTGCTGCAGCGGCAGCCACTGTCTCGCTGTCTCCGGCCTCTATCCTTTCCTGATAGGTCCTTTCATATGCAGCATTGTACCCTTCGGTCCCGTTGTATCCGTTCATATAAGAGGGGATGCCGATTTCAAGGGCCCAAGTAGGGTTGTAGGTGTGGTGGGCAAGGCGGATAATCTTGACGCCTACGATTTTGGTACCTTTCTTCTCTCGCATCTCGTACATTTCCTTTCTGTCGAGGGTGCCCTCATCTGGAATACCTCCCCACAGGGATACTACATCCACGCTGTCCGGGATGCCGGCGAAACGGTATGCCGGGGATGTCGGTACACCATAGTCGGCAAACCACAGGTAGCAGATGGAGTGGTCGCTCTCCTTGTACGCACGCAGAGCCTCGTAATATTCGTCAGAGTATGCATATGCCGGCTGAAGATTCAGAGCCTCCGGTTCTATACATGAAGACACGGCTCCGGCAGCAAGCAAAGAAGCAAATATGATTGAATATCTGTTCATGTTACAATTCGTGTTAATTGAAATTAAAATCTCGGGTTCTTGTCCCACCATACTCGTGTGCCGCCGTTGTCGCCCTGTCCCTGGGATGATTCTCCGTTGAGGGTGCTGACTGCAGCGCTCACATTTGCCGCATTGGTGCGGTATTCTGTGGCAGGGTAGTTGAGCCTGCGTACCTGCTGGTCGGTGTCGATGTCCCCGTTGCTGTTGTTGATGCTGTAAGGGATGACATGAGGGTAGCCTGTACGGCGGAACTCTGACCATGCCTCCTGGCCTTCAGGGAAGATGGCAATGTATTTCTGGGTGATGATCTTCTCGAAGTTGGTCTCGAATTGTCCCCCGTCTTCCCATGCCACTGTGCAGTCTGTAAGATCAGTGCTGTATGAGTTGCCGGAGTCGACAACATCCGTAAATGTGCCAGGTGTATTCTCGTCATCAGCAAGATATGAGTCTGCTCCGGAAGCACCGGTGACAGAGAATGCCACTCTTACGCCTTCTTCATAGCATTGTTTGGCCTGTGCTTCGTCCCCTGTACGCAGGTAGTATTCGGCTTTCAGGAACCATGCTTCTGCAGGGCTCATCCACATAAGGTCATCATTGTTTGTACAATTGATTCTTGACAGGCTTGTCGAGTTGATATACGCTTCTGTGACTGAGATACCGTTGCGGACACCATGGTATTCTGTGCCTGTTTCTCCTGTGACAGCAGTAAAATAGTTGGCCCTGCGCGGGTCATTGTACCCGTTCATATAGGTCTCGATGGTCGCCCCTATGCGTGCGTCATCGAAACTGTACTGTATCTGATAGAGCGGGTATTCCCATGCTCCTGCCGCAGGCTTGTGGAGGGCGGCAATGTCATCTGCAGTGGTCATCAGCCCGACAGGATTGGCGAGGGCTTCTGCAGCCTGTGCAAGGGCAAGCGTCTCGTCAGCATACACTACCCTCATTGCCAGACGCAGACGGAGAGTGTTGGCATACTTGATCCATTTCTGTACATTCCCGGAGAATACATTGTCGTATCTTTCAAGAAGTGTAGTATTCGGCTGTGCCTGCCAGAATGTTGTCAGAGTCTCGATTGCCCCGTCAAGTTCATCGAAGAAACTCTTGTATATGGACTCCTGGCTGTCGTAAGACATGGTGACGGCACCCTGTCCGAGCTGGGAGTAGGGGATAGGTCCGTATGTATCAGTGACCCTGTGCATTACAGCCACCTTTAGGATGTCGCCGAGGGCAGCCTCTTCAGGGAATTCGTCGCGGACATTGTCGAGTTCCACCCATGAGCCTGTGGCGCGGGTATAGGCGTCATTGAACATTGCCTCATACCAGTCCCTTGCAGTGATCGCATAGACATTGGTCGCATTGAAGCCTGTATTGACATTGCCGATATATCCGGCAAACAGATTTCCGATAAGATCCTGTACTACCTGATAGTTGGCACTTCCGTATTCTTCATCACCGATGATCTGGTAGGAAGGGATGACGTTTCTTGTCATCTGGGCAAATGCAGACCCGGTGGAAAGACCGTCCCAGCCCATCATCTCCTCTGTCGCCTCCTCGGGATTGGTGTTCTTCTCGAGGAAGTTCTTTGTGCATGACATTGCCACCAGGGCGGCAGATGCCATAATTATATATCTTAAATTCTTCATATTCTTTCAATGCTTAGAAAGTGACTTTCACTGAAAATCCGAGATTGCGTGTAGACGGCATCATGAAGTAGTCTATACCGGCAGAGTAGTTTCCGGAGCCCGATACAACCTCAGGATCGAACGGGGCCTTGCAGTAGAGGAAGCACAGGTTGCGTCCTACGAATGAGACATTCAGCCCCTTGATGACGTTCTGCCATTTCTGGACAGGGATGTCATAGCCTACGGAGAGTTCCCCGAGACGGATGTTGGTCATGGAGTAGGTGTAATATGCTCCGAGGGCATCCATTCCGTTTCCTCCAGAGATGGTCTCGTAGTATGACTGTGCAGGGATGCGCTGTCCGTTTACGAGTGCCCCTCCGGCGAGCCTTGCATCAGCAGTGCGCTGAGACATTCCGAAGGCGTCGAGAGTTGCCTCGGTAAGGGATACTCCTACACCGCCGACACGGGCTGTAATCATAAATCCGAGAGAAAGGCCTTTCCAGCGGAATTCATTCCTCCAGGAACCTGTCCATGCAGGGTTGATGTTGCCGGCATATATAAGGCCGTCGAGTCCTTCAGAGATTTCTTCCGGTACCACTGTGCCGCCTGTCGGCGATACCCATATGAAGCCGTGCTCGTCGGTCTTGAGCCCGCGCACATAGATGTCCCCTATGCTGCTGCCTTTTGTCAGCCACATCTGGACGCCTGTTGTTCCTCCCACAGAGAGCTGGTCGCTCTGGAAGCGTGTCCCGTCGATAGTCGCATCAAGCATCTCCACGATCTTGTTCTTGTTGCGGGAGTAGATGAGGGTGGATGTCCAGTCTACAGGCCCGAGGTTCTGGTTGAGTGTCAATGAGAGTTCGACACCCTTGTTGTCCACACGTCCGGAGTTGACATAATATGTACTGTACTGGAACGAAGCCGGCATCTCAGGGGTGAAGACCTGGTTGAAGGTCATGGAATGATAGTATGTGGCGCTGATGGCGAGTTTGTCCTGCCAGAGTTTTACATCTGCTCCGACTTCCCATGAACGGGTGCGCTCAGGTACGAAGTCATCGGCTACACCGTATGTGTTCCTTGCCGGCTGGCCGTTGGTCACGGCACGTGTCGGCACTGTGATGTACCTCATGACAGGGTTACCCACCTCGGCATATGAACCACGTATCTTGGCGTATGACAGCCATTTCGAGTCTATATTGAAAATATCTGTCAGGATGGCTGAAAGACCTACTGAAGGGTAGACGACAGGGAGTGCGTTGGTATTCACGAGGGCTGTGCTCCAGTCGCTGCGGACAGTGGCATCGAGGAAGACCATGTTCTTGAAGCCTATCTGGGCTGTGGCAAAGACAGACTGGGTCTGGTCGTTGTAGGTGGTCTTTGAAAAGCCCTTGTTGGTGTCCATGTTGGCAAATGTGAACAGGTTTGCTACTCCGAGAAGGTCACCTGCAGCAAGGAGGGCCTTGTATCTGTAGTCCTCGATGGAGGCTCCGAGGGTGGCATTTAACTGTATGAGGTTGTCACCGAAAGTCTTGTGGACGTTTGCGAGCACATCGGCATAGGTCTGGGTGGTGGTATACTGGTTGTAGAGATACCTTCCGAATTCACCCGCGAACAGACCTGTAGTGGATGCGTAGTTCTTCTGCTCCGCAAGGGTGTTGTTGTAGTCTATGCGTACGCGTCCGGATACATCGAGCCAGTCCGTGATGTCATACTTCAGGGAGCCGCCCACGATGAAACGGTTCTTGGCGTTATTGAACATGTTGCGGTTGATGATCCAGAACGGGTTCTGTGCCTGCAGGTTCATTGAGCCCCAAGGCCAGTACTGGGTCTTGAAATTCCTGGTGGCATCATAGCGCTCATATACAGCATACTTGTTGATGTCATCGCTCGGAGACATCAGGTAGAGAGGGATGAGCGGGTTGTAGTACTGTCCGCCTGAAAGCATGTTCTGCTCTTTTACGTTCATGTACATTGTGAGCAGGCTCAGGTGGAGTTTGTTGTTCAGGAAGTCTTCAGTATGGTTGATGGTGAAGTTGTATCTTCTGTAGTCATTGTTCGGGATGATGCCCTGGGCATCTGCGATGGCCGCAGAGAGATAGGTGCTTCTGGTCTCTCCTCCTATCGACAGGGAAAGCGAGTGCTGTGTGTTGTACCCTGTCTGGAAGAAGTCTTTCACTGACCATGACTGCGGAGAAGTGAGTTTGCTACCCCATGAGGCATAGACCCCGTCTTTTGCCCCGTAAGTGCTCTGCAGGTCAGGGAGCATCAGAGGGTTGGAGAAGGTAGTGTTGGTGCTGTAGGACACGCTCACACCTTCTTCCCCTGTGCGGGTTGTGAGCATCAGCACTCCGTTTGCGGCCTTGTAGCCATAGAGGGCTGCAGCGGAAGGGCCTACAAGAGCAGACATGTTGGCGATGTCTTCCGGGTTGAAGTTGGAGATACCGTCACCTGAGATGGCGCTTCCGTTGTAGATTGAGTAACTGTCACCAGGAGAAGTCAGGGAAAGAGAAGGAAGAGGTATGCCGTCCAGCACATACAGTGCATTGTTGTCGCTTGAGATGGACTTGGCTCCACGCATCACGACCTTTGTCTCTCCGCCGGCTCCTGCGGCGCTTGCATTGATCTGTACACCGGCGAGTTTGCCCTGGAGGCTATTGACCATGTTGGCCTCCCTTGTCTTGAATACGTCAGCGTCAAGTGGCTGCACATTGTAGGAGACTGCCCTTTCGGAACGCTTTATACCGAGGGCGGTGACAACAGAAGACTCCAGCATCTCGACATCTTCGGTAAGTGTGATGGTGAGAGATGCCCGTCCGCCTACAGGGACTGACTGGGAAGTGTAGCCGAGCATTGACACATTGAGGGTGGCAGATGCTATCTTCTCGCTCCACGGGAAGTAGAACATACCGTCCATGTCAGTTACATAGGCCTGGTTGTCAGAGCCTTCAACCATTACGACCGCCCCAATGACAGGGATTCCGGCAGAGTCGAGGACTTTTCCTGAGAGCTGGCCGTCATCCGGTTTTGCGGCAGGAGTATTGTCCTTTGACAGGATGACATGCGTCTCCTCGATTGACCAAGAGATGCCCGTGCCGTTAAAGAGGGCGTTGAGGACAGACGTCATGTCGCTTCCGGAGAGTGAAAGGCTGACGTTTCTGTTGATGTCCACATCCTGGTTGTTGTAGAAGAATGTGTAGCCGCTCTGTCCTTCAATCTGTCTGATGACATCGGACATCGGGACATCCGTTACATCGATGTTGATGTTCTGGGGATCTTGGGCAAATGTCGGGACAGCACAAAAGAACAGTGCAAGGCACAGCGAAAACATCGTTTTCAGTGCATGCAGCCGTCCCTCCCCAAGAAAAATTTCTTTAGAGGAAAATTTTTTCATACATTTGAATGATTATGTGGTTTTTTGCGTGGAATGGCAGTTCCACGTGATGTCTTACTGACTTGAGGATGGTCTGGACATCCCGGTCTTCCGGGTTTATGCAAAGGCCGTCCTCATTGTTTTAGTGTCTTGGATTTATGTCATAGCATCAGGTTTTTATGTGGTTTGAATATGCAAGGTTATTGTTATGTGTCAGGACACTTCAAACACTGTCCGCCCGGGTTGTCCGTCGCGATCAGACTCTCCGCAGCCGACCTGTTTGAAATGCAGGTCTGATGAAATACTGAAGTAGTGCAGAATCCTGTCAAGACTCTGGTTGGAGAATGTTCCGGTAAAGTTGTACCCTTTAAGGGCCGCATTCTTTATCTGGAACCTTACATTGTATTTGTTGCCTATCATCCTGAGTGCGTCTTCCAGAGATGTGTTGTCAAGGATGATCTTGCCGTCTTTCCACGAAGTATTGGACAGCACATTTTCATTTACGAGCCGCATTGTACCTGTCTCTGCGTCATATATGGCC
>JADILX010000060.1 GCA_017695025.1 Candidatus Cryptobacteroides excrementavium | reverse complement strand
TATAGATATTCCCGACACCAACCCCAGCTAACTCCGCTATTTCGCGCATGGAAGTTTTGGAATAGCCTTTCTTCTCGAATTGCTGCCTGGCAATCGTCAATATCCGACCCCTTATGTCCTCTTTCAGCACTTGCATTTATAATGAACAATGTCTGTTTTTAATTTTTTGCAAAGGTACAAGGCTTGAAATTGTCGGACAATACCTAATTATTGGGATTTAATAATACTCGGATAACAAGATATCTATAAGCTATGTAATGGTGCATTTTTATTTCTCAACAGATTCTTAAAACTAAATTTTTATAGTTCTAACTCTTTCATGCAACTCTGCTATTTTCTGCATAAGCGCATCAAACTCTAAAGATTTGCCATAAATAAAGAAACGCCTCATATCGGCATAATCATCTCGCCATGCTTCCATAGCCGATACCGGTATCATATAGAATCTTCATTAGCCATATCACCTTTGAATTTTTGAAGATTTTTCAAATGCATAGATACAGAAAGAATTCAAATACATAATAAATTACCAAGTAATTTGTTCGTTAGTCTTGGAAATATATTTTGCAATGGCAATAAGAATGCTGCTTCTTTATATAAAACTACCTTTCTTATCGGTGTTTCATTTTTTCGGTAAATCGAAAAAGAATCGTACTTCTTACACTATTTTGCCTCTTGAAAAATAAAAATAACGGGAACTTTACGGTATCAATGTACAGATATGAGGAATGGAGGATATTATATCCGGGTATTTGTTTTCGCATAGTAAACAAAAAGGGATTCACTCAGGTGAGCAAATCCCTTTTATCGTGTTGATTCACAGGCTTTTCTTCGCCGTGTGAGCCATCTGGTCCATCTAGTCTATTTAGTCCATCTAGTCTATTCGGTCCGTCTGGTCTGTCTGGCCTGTCTGTGTGTTCAGACTACTTTCCGGCTTTGATAGCAGCCTGCGCCGCAGCAAGGCGGGCGATAGGCACGCGGAACGGTGAGCATGACACGTAGTTGAGACCGATCTGGTAGCAGAACTCGACTGATGCAGGGTCACCGCCGTGTTCGCCGCAGATACCGACCTTCAGGTCTGGACGGGTGCTGCGTCCGCCGTTTACACCTATCTCGATGAGTTTGCCGACAGCCCTCTTGTCGATGGTCTGGAACGGGTCGGCGTCAAGGATCTTGTTGCCGAGGTAGTCGCCCATGAATGTTCCGACATCATCGCGGGAGAAGCCGAATGTCATCTGGGTGAGGTCGTTGGTCCCGAATGAGAAGAACTGTGCGGTACGCGCCATCCTGTCAGCGATGAGGGCTGCACGAGGTATCTCTATCATGGTGCCGTACTTGTAGTCTATCGGCTCCCTGATGGTGCTTCCCTCGACTTCTGCCTTCACTCTGTCGCAGATGGCCTTCTGGAAGATGAGTTCGCGGTCGGAGATGGTCACCGGAATCATGATTTCAGGCATCGGGTGGTATCCTTCCTGCTTCAGTTCTGCTGCGGCAGTGAAGATGGCCCGGAACTGTGTCTCGGAAATCATAGGGTAGGTGATGTGGAGACGGACTCCGCGGTGTCCCATCATAGGGTTGACCTCGTGGAGGGATTCGCCTCTCTTCTCGATGTCGACTTCAGAGATACCGAGTTCCTTGGCAAGTTCCTCGCGTTTTTCCGGAGTCTGCGGCACAAACTCGTGGAGAGGCGGGTCAAGGAGACGGAAGGTGACAGGCTTGCCGTCCATTACCTTCATTGTGCTCTTCACCGATGCCTTGATGAACGGCTCGAGTTCGGCGAGGGCTGCACGCCTTTCGTCATCTGTTTTGGACAGAATCATCTTGCGGAGTTTGGCAAGAGGAACTTCAGAGTTCTTGCCGTAGAACATGTGCTCGATACGGAAGAGTCCGATACCTTCTGCTCCAAAACTGAGGGCGCGTTCTGCATCCTCAGGAGTATCGGCATTGGTCCTTACCCCGAGTGTGCGGAACTTGTCCACCATCTTCATGAACCTGATGAAACTTGGGTTTTCCGTAGCATCCATCATCTCGATGGCTGTTCCATATACGAGGCCTTTTGAGCCGTTGAGGCTTATGACATCTCCCTCGTGATATTCGGCTCCTTTGAACTTGAGCACTTTGTTCTCAAGGTCAATCACCATTGACTCGCATCCTACGATGCAGCACTTGCCCCATCCGCGGGCTACGAGGGCTGCGTGAGAAGTCATTCCTCCGCGTGCGGTAAGGATTCCTGATGCTGCCCGCATGCCTTCGACATCTTCAGGGGAAGTCTCTTCCCTGACGAGGATGGCCTTTTCTCCGTTCTTGTTGAGTTCCATGGCGTCTTCGGAAGTGAAGACTACCTTGCCCACTGCTCCGCCCGGACTTGCAGGCAGACCGCGTGCGATGACCTTGGCCTTCTTTTCAGAAGCAGGGTCGAGGATAGGATGAAGAATCTCGTCCAATTGGGCAGGAGATACCCTCATGACTGCTGTCTTCTCGTCTATCATCTTCTCGTCCACCATGTCCATTGCCATGTTGAGGGCAGCGACACCTGTCCTCTTGCCGATACGGCACTGGAGCATCCAGAGTTTGCCGTCCTGGATGGTGAACTCGATGTCCTGCATATCCTTGAAATGGTCTTCAAGCAGGACTCTGATGCCGTCAAGTTCCTTGTATACCTCAGGCATGGCCTTTTCTAGGGATTCAAGGCTGGCATTGTGAGGATTCTTGGTGGCTTCGTTGAGCGGGTTCGGGGTGCGGATACCGGCAACGACATCCTCTCCCTGGGCATTGATGAGCCACTCTCCGTAGAACTTGTTGTCGCCTGTGGCAGGGTTGCGGGAGAATGCCACACCTGTCGCTGAAGTGTTGCCCATGTTCCCGAATACCATTGACTGCACGTTTACGGCTGTACCCCAGTCGTCAGGAATGCCTTCGATCCTTCTGTATGCGATGGCCCTCTTTCCGTTCCACGACTTGAACACGCCGCCGATGCTGCCCCACAACTGGGCTTCGGCAGAGTCAGGGAACTCGACTCCGAGGACTTCCTTCACTCTTTCCTTGAACTTTTCGCAGAGCACCTGGAGTTCTTCTGCGGTGATGTCAGTGTCGGAAGCATAGCCTTTTTCTTTCTTAAGTTCCTCCATCATCCTGTCCAACTGCTGCCTGATGCCCTGTCCGTCTGCCGGTTCGATGCCTTCTGCCTTCTCCATCACGACATCGGAATACATCATGATCAGACGTCTGTAGGCATCATATACAAAACGTGGATTGCCTGTCTTCTTGATCATTCCCGGGATAGTTTCGGAGCAGAGTCCGATGTTGAGGATTGTGTCCATCATTCCCGGCATTGAACTTCTTGCACCGGAACGGCAGCTTACAAGAAGCGGATCTTCCTTGTCTCCGAACTTCTTGCCCATTATGGCCTCTGTCGCCTTCATGGCCTCTGCCACATCCTGCCTCAGTTCATCAGTGTATCCGCCACAGAGTTCGTAATACTCTGCGCAGCATTCTGTTGTGATAGTAAATCCTGCCGGTACAGGTATGCCCAATTTGCACATTTCTGCGAGATTGGCACCTTTACCTCCGAGCAGTTCTCTCATAGTCCCGTCACCTTCAGCGTTTTTCCCTCCGAAACGGTAAACCCTTTTTTTCTTGTCAGTCATAATGTATAAAAATAAGATATTTTAAAATTGCCGGTTAAATTAATTCCGTTTAAGGCCGATATCCGTATCAATACTTAAGGACATCCGCGCGAAATTAATAAAAATTATTGAATATTTGTCGAATAATATGCAATGCTTTTCTAAAGCAGCCTGCTTGCAACCTCTGACAATTCGCTCCGTTCTCCTTTCCTGAGGTTGATGTGGGCGAAAAGCGGCTGCCCGTACATCTTTTCTCCGAGGTGCGTAAGCCCGTTTGAATACATGTCAAGATATGGCTGGTCTATCTGGAATATGTCCCCGGTAAACACCATCTTTGTCCCTTCTCCCGCGCGGGTGATGATGGTCTTTATTTCATGCGGAGTGAGGTTCTGGGCCTCGTCGATGATGAAGAAGACTTTCCCGAGGCTGCGCCCCCTTATGTAGGCGAGGGGAGAGATAAGCAGTCTCTCGTCTTTCAGCATTGCATCTATTTTTGTAGCCTGGCGGCTGCCTGGCTTGAAGCAGTTGCGTATGACATTGAGGTTGTCAAGGAGAGGCTGGACAAACGGGCCCATCTTGCTCTTCTGGTCTCCTGGCAGATAGCCTATGTCCTGGTTGCCAAGGGTGACGGCTGGGCGCGACAGGATGATCTGCTCGTAGTCACGTTCCTGTTCAAGAGCTGCCGCAAGGGCGATAAGCGTCTTGCCAGTGCCGGCTCCTCCGGTGAGTGATACCAGTTTTATGTCAGGGTTAAGGCAGGCATCGAGTGCAAATTTCTGTTCGTCATTGCGCGGTGAGATGCCGTACGCGTATTTCTTTTTGACGAGGACAATCTTTTTCTTCCCGGCGTCATATCTTGCACATATGACATTCTGGTCTGAGCCTTTTTCCCAGCGGAACTGGAACAGCTGGTTGGGCGACGGCTCCTCATCACATGCTTCCCGGTACTCTATGCCACCCTGCCCGTAGGCAAGGGACTGGAGTTTTTCCGCAGGAAGATCTTCCTTGACAATCACTTCGTTACGTGTAAATTCGAGCCTGTCTTCCTCAACTCTGTCAGTCAGATAGTCCTGGGCCTCCATCCCGACGGCTTTCGCCTTCATCCTGAGATTGACATCTTTTGTCACGAGGGCTACAAAACGGTCCGGATGTCTTGATTTGACCCATATTGCGGTGGCAAGTATCCTGTGGTCCGGTATATCGTCGCTGAAACATCCCTTGAGATCATCCGGGAAAGGGTGGCTGAGTTCGATTTTCAGGTTTCCAAGATGCTTGCCGAGCGAGACACCGTCCTGTCCGAAGCCTTTCTTCTCGGAAAGCCTGTCTATTTCGCGCAGGAATTCCCTTGCATTGAAATTCAGCGCTTCATGTCCTTTCTTGAATTTGTCGAGTTCTTCAATTACTGTGACAGGTATGACAATGTCGTTCTCCTGGAAATGGTGTATGGCCTTGTGGTCATGCAATATTATGTTTGTGTCCAGAACAAATATTTTTGGCCGTTTCGGTTTTTTGCCGCTGCCATGGCCTGACGGAATATTGTCCATAATATCTTGCGTTTAATTTTCATTGTCATGTTGACTGCCATCCTGTGCGAGATACGTCATGACGCCCCTCCGGGCCTTGTCAGTCTTCCCCTTCGGATGCCCCCTGCCCATACATCAGGGAGGCCAGTATGCTTGCCACATCGGAGCGCATATTGCCGGAAACCATGATCCTTCCGTCTTTCCTCCCCGGTCTTCCTACGGGATAGTATGCAATGTCCTGCAGAAGCAATTGCCCGTCTACATAGTCGTAGTCGCTGTCGTGTATCTGTATCAGTATCCCGGGTATTTCAGCGAAAAGTATCTTTACTGCATCGTTTTCCATATACGAGGACATGACTCCGGCCAGGTCCAGTGTCGCGCCGCTGTGCCTGCACAGTTTTCCTGCTGCTGTCATAAGCCCGCCGTCCCCGACTGTTATCCCTGCCATCACGACATTGTCCTCCACAAGTTCCCGGACCACTTCATAGCAGTCTATGAAATAGTCCGGATCCTGGATTTCAGGAGAACGGTCGTTTAATGGCCCGGTAGACTGTTCAAGAAGCGAGCCACCGAGCCTGTGCGGACATGTGTCAAATGGGATGTAGATGAGGCGGCTTCCGCCCTTGGAGTCTGTCTTGTCCGGGCATGCCCTTTCATCGGACATCCATATCCTGTCATGCCCTCCATCACCTGACATTACGCCTTCATCGGACTCGTCTTCCATCCCCTGTGATGCTTTGAGGATGCTGGCCTCGAACAGGCACTCTCCGTCTGTCTCCTCAAGGGAGAAATCGTCCAGAGTGATGCCGAGGTCATAGATGTATTCTCCTGCTGCTTCAGATGAAGTATAGAATGCCGCCATATTTCCGAGAGGTGTGGCGTCCCAGAGCCATCTGAGGCCAATGTGCAGATTGCCAAGCCCGAAATGCCCTTTTTTCCAAAGGCTTCCGATGACAGCGGAGGCGATTCTCAGTCTTGTGTAAAAAGAAGGGTATCCGGACTGGAATCCACGTTCTCCAGAGTTTGAGGCACGGATGCTTTGTGCGTACTCATAAATCATTGAACTGTCGGTTTTTGTATGTCCGGGAACCGGGTCTTTGGTCTCGTCCATGACAACACCTCCAGCAGATGCCGCCACTGTCTTCTGCCTGTCCGGAGGCATGCATTCCATGAGCATTCTGGCCGGCGTACTGTCCATTTTTACACCGTCAATGATGTATTCAGAATACAAGACAGATGAATTCTCTTTCATAAAATTCCATTATACCCGGTAAATTTAGTTAAATTTGGCGTCAGTTCAAATGTTTTCGGAGGCAATTCCGGATTTTCCATTGGCCGGGAGCCTCCTCTTTTCTGTACAAGAAAAAAGACTGGGGAAATGTTTTCGGAAAAGGAATACGACAGGATGATAGGGGATCTTTTTGTGAGATTCCCTTCTTTCCAGAAAGACGGGACTTCCGCCTATAAGCCGGGAATAGCCGGCATGGAGTTTTTTGACAGCCTCAACGGGCATCCGCACACAAAATACAAGACAATCCATGTAGCCGGGACAAACGGGAAAGGCTCGGTGTGCAGTATGCTGGCATCAATCCTTGCTTCTGCGGGATATAGGGTCGGGCTGTACACATCCCCTCATCTCCTCGATTTCAGGGAAAGGATGAGGATAATAGACGGTCGGTGCGGGCAGGACTCCGGCGCCGGGCCACAGCGCCATGCCTGTGCCCCTGAACTATATTATATAGAGAAAAAGGAGGTATGGGACTTCCTCCGCAGATGGGGCGAGACATTTGACCATCTCGACCTTTCATTCTTTGAGATAACCACTTCGATGGCATTTGACTGGTTTGCATCCCGGAATGTAGATGTCGCTGTAATCGAGACGGGGCTCGGCGGCAGGCTCGACAGCACAAATATCATTTCACCGGTGATGAGCATTATCACGAACATCGGCCTTGACCATTGTGACATGCTCGGTAATACGCTTTCTGAAATCGCTTTTGAGAAAGCCGGCATTATCAAGCCTGCTGTTCCGGCCGTAGTAGGTGAAAGCAGTCCGGAGACAGATCCGGTATTTGACAGGAAAGTCCTGTATTCCAATCTTTCTGTGCCTGAATATATGGCCTGCAGGACACGTATCATGTCTCTTCTGGTGTATGCCGACAAGACCGTGCCCGCATGCTGGGACAGACACGAGGAACTTCTGGAAAGGATGGACCTTAAGGGGGAATATCAGGAAAAGAACCTGAGGACAGTGCTCGCTGCGGCAGACATGTTGAGACGCATACTGCCGGGAATGCTGCCGGATGACCCGTCCGAGGCCATTGAGCATGCTGCCGTCCGGACAGGTTTCCACGGCCGTTGGGAGACAGTCTGCAGCAGTCCCCGGATAATCTGTGATATAGGCCATAATGCCCATGGGCTGAAATACAATTTCCACCAGCTTGCAAAGATGCTCGCAGGGGGAGAATGTTCTTCCCTGACTGTCGTGTACGGCACTGTGTCAGACAAGGATTATGAGTCCGTCTTTCCTCTTATGCCTGACGGGGCGGCATATGTCTTTACTAATGCATCCGGCAGAAGGGCATGCCCCGCATCGGCCGTAATGGAGAAATACATCGGATATTGCGAGGCTGCCGGACGCGGACATGGCAATGTCTTTGCAGAAGGCTCTGTGGCCATGGCGATGGAAAAGGCGGTGGCTCTGGCCGTATCCGCTGGAGGCGCCGGATGCCCTGACAAGACGGGCGGACCTATGATATATGTCGGAGGCAGCACTTATGTCGTATCGGAAGCCCTTGTCTGGCTGGAAGAATATTTGAAACGAATTAAATGCGAATGACAATGAAACGACCGGCTGTAATTTTTGCCGCGGCAGTTGCCCTTATAT
>JADILX010000059.1 GCA_017695025.1 Candidatus Cryptobacteroides excrementavium | reverse complement strand
GTGTCACTCTGGAGAAATGCCTGTCGTTCGACCCTTATGACGGCCTGGATGAAAATTCCCGCAGGCACATCCTCGGGATTCAGGCCAACCTGTGGACAGAATATATTGACTCTTTTGATAAAGTGCAGCATATGCTCCTGCCGAGGCTCTCTGCCATGAGCGAGGTCGCATGGTCAGAGAAGAAGGACAGTTATGATGCGTTTCTTGCCCGTGTCAGGCATGCCATGGTCCCTGTATGGCAGTATTATGGTCTTGTCTATGCTCCGTACGCATTTGAAAAAGCCAATTTTGACGAGCAGGCAATACGCCCGTATAATCTGCCGGAGGCCCTTCTGACGGCATCTGGCAGGAAGGTGAGGAATGCCGGCCAGTGGGAAAAGGACCGCAGGGAAGAAATCCTCTCGATGTTTACACGGCAGATGTACGGGACACTTCCCGGTAATGACTGTGTGATGACATCCGAGTGCCTTGAAGAAAGTTGCGGGGCTCTTGGAGGCAAGGCCATACGGAGACAGGTCGAACTTACATTCTCCAGAGATGGAGTTTCACGCAAGGCTTTGCTGCTCATTTATCTTCCGAATAATGCCGGAGGCCCGGTGCCATGTTTCCTCGGATTCAATTTCCAGGGGAACCAGACCGTGTCTATGGATCCTGATGTCATTTCTTCGCAGTATTCTGACTGGCCGCGAGGCAACAAAAGTTCCCGCTGGGATATCGGGGCAATCATAAACTCCGGATACGGTCTGGTGACATGCCATTACTATGATTTTTTCTACGACAGGGAGGATGGTGACTTTGAGGGAAAATATCCGTTGAGCATGCTTGCACTGTGGGGGAAAGAATCGTCAGCGGACTTCGCCTCTGATGAAGGCAGGGCGATCTCGGCATGGGCGTGGGGCTATAGCAGGGTTCTTGACTGGATCATATCCTCTGAACCGCGGATAGACCCGGCAAAGGTTGCTGTCATGGGGCATTCCCGGCTTGGCAAGGCTGCCTTGTGGGCAGGGGCAAATGATCTGCGCTTTGCCCTTGTCATCTCCAACTGCTCGGGGTGTTGCGGCGCGGCCCTGTCAAAAAGACGGATAGGGGAGGACCTGCACCGGATTCTACGTTTCAGGCATTGGTTCTGCAAGGATTTCGACCGGTATATTGACAACGAAGAGGCGCTCCCGTTTGACCAGCATCAGTTGCTGGCCCTGGTTGCGCCCCGTCCGTTGTATGTGGCAAGTGCCGAAGGAGACATCTGGGCTGACCCTAAGGGGGAATTCCTTTCTGTAGCCAGGGCCTCTGAAGTGTGGGCCCTGTATGGCTATAAGCCATTGCAGGCATCGGTGCTCCCGTCTGCCGGTGTTCCTCTATATTCGGGAAAGACCGGCTATCATGTCCGCGAAGGCCGGCATGATGTGACCTGTTTTGACTGGAAGTGCTTTATCTCCTTTGCGGACAGATTCCTTAAATAGTGAGTCACTGGAAGTCGAGATAATCTCCGGCTGTCTCGTCCAGTCTGTCTTTCATCCGGCTTACTATATCCGGATATTCTTCCGCAAGGTTTATGTCCTCGTGGATATCGGAGGCGAGGTCGTATAGAGACCATGTGCGTGAATTTCCGAGTTCTATGTTCGGGGTATTCCTTTCCGGCCCATCATATGGAGGAATCAGGTGCCAGTTGCCTGACCGGTATGAAAGCCTTTCATTTGAGCCGAGAACCAGATCTTCCCGTCCTTCGTCACTTTTCCCGAGGAATGTGTCAAGCGTGTTCCTGCTGTCCAGCCCTCCGGGCATTTTCTCTCCGACAAGGGCTGCAAGTGATGCATAGAGGTCCATCTGGCATACAAGTGCATCGGAGACTGTTCCGGGCTTGATATGTCCGGTCCACCTTACGAAGAACGGGACATGGGTGCCGCCGTCGTAGAGGCTGTACTTCCCTCCACGGTAAGGCAGGGCAGGAGTGAGGTCTCCCCATTTTTCTGCTGCCCCGTCTGCATATCCATCATCAAGGACAGGCCCGTTGTCACTGGAGAATATGACAATGGTATTTTCTGACAGTCCGGTCTCATCGAGATAGTCAAGAAGTTCATTGACGCACCAGTCGGCTTCAACTACGGCATCTCCGCGCGGCCCCATCCCGCTTGTCCCGGCAAATCTCGGATGCGGAGTCCTCGGGACATGAGGCTCATGCAGACCGTAATAGAGGAAAAACGGCCTTCCGGTATTCTTGCCGATAAACTCTTTCACTTTATCAAGGAATACATCTGCCATGGTCTCGTCATCCCAATATGCATTTTTCCCTCCTTTCTGGTAACCGATCCTCGGGATTCCGTTCACTACTGAGCAGTTGTGCCCGTCGGACCATCTCATAGTCATGAGTTCAGGATTGGTCAGTGCTGTCGGCTCCCCCGGAAAGTTTTCCGTATAACTGACCATCAGCGGGTCGTCTTCCTCAAGTCCGGGGACAATCCCGTTTTCCACATATACCGTAGGGACCCTGTCTACTGTGGCGGCAATTATGTATGAGTAGTCAAAGCCTATGCTGTTAGGGTTTGGGGTGATTTCTCTGTTCCAGTCAATTTTCCCCTTCCCGAGCCCGAGATGCCATTTGCCGATTACGGCTGTCTCATATCCGGCATCCCGCATCATCCTGGCAATAGTCGGCTGGTCTTCTCTGATAAGCAGGTTCGCGTCCCCGGCAAGGATTTCCGCATCCCTGTTTCTCCATGGGTATTGTCCTGTCATCAGCGAATACCGGCTCGGGGTTGAGGTCGGGGCTGCAGAGTGGGCGTCAGTGAGATTGAGCCCTTCCCTGCACATCCTGTCCAGTCCAGGCGTATTAAGAACGGTGGAGCCGAGGCAACTTACATCTCCGCATCCGAGGTCATCGGCAAGGATGATGATTACATTTGGCTGTCTTTCCTTTTCTTGTCCTCCGCATCCTGAGACAGCGGCTGCTGCTGTTGCTGCCAATGGCAGCAGGTAATATTTTTTCATGGCTTGCTTGATATAAAAATAGGGGTGGCCCCAAAAGTGGTTTGGGGCACCCCGAAACGTCTTTCTTCGAAAGACTGTACTCTCTTGAAGTCCAGGGCTACAGGATTCCGCAGAGGATTGCAGCGATGAGGCCGAGGATAGCGTAAAGTTCAGGGAATGCCGCATATATCATGGTCTGTGTCATGACATTGTGCCCCTGGGAAAGCCCTACTATACCATTGGCGCAGACCTGTCCCTGACGTATGGCAGAGATAAGGCATGCGAGACCGACTGCAAGGCCTACACCGAAAAGAAGCGGGCCCTGGGCAACGAAGTCCATGCCAAGGATTTTCCACATGAGGAATGCAACAAAGCCGTACAGACCCTGTGTAGCAGGCATGGCGGAAAGAATCATGTAACTCGTGGCCTTCTCCGGATTTTTCTTCAATGCACCTTCGGCCGCGTTGCCAGTAATTGTAGTGCCGATACTACTTCCGACCAGGGCGAGGCCCAGCATGAGGCCCCAGCCGAGATATCCGAGAATTTCGTTCATAATGTTTTGATATTAGATAATTGTTATTGTATTGTCAGGTTTAACTTTTTACTCCCCTTGCAGGGTTTACTATATTATCTCCTCTTTCTTTACTGAAAGCGGGTTGTAAGGCTTGCCGCTTCCCTCGTATCCGCTGTTCTTGAAGAACTCTACAAAAGTGAGTCGCAGCGGATGGACGAAGGCTCCGAGGCATGACAGTGCGAGGTTGAGGGCATGTCCGATTACGAATATTATCGCAAACAGCAGCCAGTTCAGCCCCGGTACGGGACAACTGTCCATGAGCATCCCTCCGAGAGTGTTGAACGTCGAGCCGAGCATTCCTCCTGCAAGCCCCAGTGCATACAGACGGATGAAACTCAGTGTGTCTCCCATCAGTCCTGTTGCCATATTGTATGTATCCCAGAGCCCGGAACCGATGTTTACAAGCGGATTCCTTCCCGGTGTGTTGAAGATGTATATCCCGAGTCCGGATATTATGGCAAGCACAATGAATATCCATTTGATGACATCCGACTGCAGAAGCCCTGTCAGGGCAACACCGCCGAGAATCACTCCTCCGACTACGAGCAGTGTCCACCCCCATGTCCCGAGCGTATTTTTGAGCCCGAACCTGTGGGTGTAGCAGAACGCCTTGGTAATCATCGCAACACAGATATTGAAGATACCGACCCCTATTGCCAGCACCATTGTGGCAGGGAAGCCGGCCACCTCTCCCTGAAGCGGTCGTATACATCCCTTCAGCCATTCCGGAATGAATTTCTGGTCGACAATGCTGAACCCGAAGAATGTGTTGAGAAGAATCCCGATGAAGAATGTCCCGATACCGAGAGTCACCACGAGCGGGGCAAGGGACGCCATGCTTTTGACTTTCTTTTTCAGGACAAACCCTATTATCACAAGCAGCAGCCCGTAGCCGGCATCACCGAGGCATAACGCAAAGAAAAGCAGGAAGAACGGCCCGAGTATAGGCGTAAGGTCGAATTCCTTGTAGGCCGGCATGCCGTACATCCCTGTCAGGACTTCAAACATCCTTGCAAACCAGTTGTTTTTCAGTTTGATAGGCGGATTGTCCTCTTCCGTGGCTTTTTCTGCAAGATAGAATACGTCCATCCTGTCGAACTCCTCCTTCAGTTTCGTGTCGAGTTCTGCAGGGGCAAAACCTTCCATGACATTCAGCCTGTTTTCTGCCGCAGGTTCTCCGGCTGCTCCGGCAAGATAGAAATCCAGGCCGGTCAGTATCCTGTCGTACTCTTTCTGAATGTCAGGAATATGTCTTCTTAGGCTCTGCAGTATCGCTTTCTGCCGGATTGTTTCTTTCCTGATGTCTCCGGCCTCGATTTCCGCATCGCGGGCGGACCCTTCAGGAGCCTGGCATTCGTTTACAGGGAAACTATAGTCATCTGTACTGCCTACGGTCACAAACCAGACATTGCTGCCATTGTCAGTGATTACCTGCAGCGGATACAGTTCAGCCCATGAATCCTGGAATGCTTTCTTTGAGACCATGTAGAACCTTACTTTCAGGCCCTGCTCTTCAAGCCCTTTCACCGCCTTCATGTCAAAGTCTCCCCAAGGCATTCTGGCTTTTTGGAGTCTTGTCATTGCGGCAAGTCTTTCATTGAGTTCCCTGATTTTTTCAGACGCTTCTATTGCGGATGATGCGAAGTCGCCTTCAATGGTGACTTCAGATACCGCTGCCTCAATCGCTTCCCTGTCCGGGTCGTCCTTCCAGTCGGCCCGTTTCAGTATTGATGCCGCCCTCTTTTTTCTTGCCGCTTCCTCAAGCATCGAAGAAGATGTCTGGTCTACCGGTTTTGCAGACCTGGTGATGTCCACGACACCGAGTTCCTGAAGATGCTGCAGAAAGCCTTCAGTCTCCTCCTCAAGGAGAATGAAGGAATATTTGGTCATTTCAATTACCATTGTTCATTCCCTCCTCTTCTTCTTCAGCCTGATGCCTGCTCTTTACTATTTTGGATGCGGCCTTTGTAAGATTTTCCTCATCCTCCATATATCTCTTGATTTTCCTGATGGCCTCCTGATATCCCGGTATCTGTACCTTTTCGTAGAGGTTGACCTTCTGTGTGGTCTTCTTCCTCTGGAAATCCAGTATCCTGCTCTTCTCCATATATACTTCCGACTCTATCCCCAGCCGGGACAGTTCCTTGAGAATCGCCACACCATCTGCATACCATGCCGGCTTGGAGAATGCATTGAACTCCCTTAATTCATACTTTATGTCCTTCAGTTGTGGAGTCCTTACACCGGCTACTTTCACCGTCTCAAGGCCTACATCGGTTATTGATATGAGATTCGGCTCGAATTCGTTCCAAAGGGCTGCCAGATAGTCATATCTTTTCAGGGAGGACTCAAGATCCTGGATAAGCCTGTCAGAGCAGGCCTTGGCCTTACGTACTTCAAGACGCAGCGCCGACTCCTTGTTTTTCAATGTCGGGAGGGCATTCTGCCGCATCTTGAGCTGTTTGCCCAAGGTGTTCAGGGAGGTCTTGTTATATTGGAACTTTATTGCCATAATTTATCTTTTTGCTTCTTTCCGGATGATAACTGCGTCATACTTCGTTTCTCGGTCCTCATTACCGGGAGGTAACTGCGTCCCTCGTCACTTGTATTCCTTGTTCTCACCGGAAATAACCTAAAAAGTCTCTTCGATATAATTTAATCCCTTCTGCTTCTTTCCGGATGATAACTGCGTCATACTTCGTTTCTCAGTCCTCATTACCGGGAGGTAACTGCGTCCCTCGTCACTTGTATTCCTTGTTCTCACCGGAAATAACGAAGTATTCCTTGTTCAGTTACGCCAGTACTTGTCGATAAGCGACTGCCTGATACCGGTCTCGGCCTTCGAGAAGTATTTGCTGAAAAGTTCCCATGCCGTATCGAGCATTTCGTCGATGGTGATGTTTACGTCAATGGCGAGGAGTCTTGTGGCGTATTCCTTGGCGAAATCGAGACAGCGCAGGTCGTAATCACTGAGGTCGAATCCATTCTCAAGTTTTGTCTTGGCATTCTGCGCGTCGGCATAGAGACGGACTCCGGTGTTCATGACCTGGTTATGGTCTTCACGGGTCTGCTTGCCGATTACCAGTTGCTTGAGCCGTGAAAGCGAGCGGAACGGGTCGATTATGATTTTCCCGGAGTCAGGATCGGCGCGGAGGTATAACTGGCCTTCCGTGATGTATCCAGTGTTGTCCGGTATGGCGTGTGTTATGTCTCCGTCGTTGAGTGTAGTCACCGCAATGATGGTGATTGAGCCTCCGTCCGGCAACTGTACTGCCTTTTCGTATATTTTTGCGAGGTCTGAATACAGGGAGCCAGGCATGGAGTCCTTGGATGGAATCTGGTCCATACGGTTGCTGACTATACTCAATGCATCAGCGTAGAGTGTCATGTCTGTCAGCAGTACAAGCACCTTTTCGTTTTTGTCGACAGCAAAATACTCGGCGGCTGTCAGGGCCATGTCCGGTATAAGAAGCCTCTCCACAGGAGGTTCTTCAGTGGTGTTGACGAAACTGATGATTTTGTCCAGTGCTCCGGCGTTCTCGAATTCGTGCCTGAAATACAGATAGTCATCATTGGAAAGCCCCATTCCTCCGAGGATGATCTTGTCTACATCAGCACGGAGCGCCACCTGTGCCATCACATTGTTGTAAGGCTGGTCAGGATCCGCGAAGAACGGTATCTTCTGTCCAGATACGATGGTGTTGTTGAGGTCGATGCCGGCTATGCCTGTCGGAATCAACTGGGACGGCTGCCTTCTCTTGTACGGGTTGACGGACGGCCCTCCGATTTCCCTCTCTTCACCGTCGATTTCAGGGCCTCCGTCGATGGGCTCCCCGTAGGCGTTGAAGAATCTTCCTGCCAGCTGGTCGCTGACTTTCAGTGCCGGAGCCTTGCCGAGGAACACCACTTCTGCATTTGTAGGTATTGCCTCGGTGCCTCCGAATATCTGAAGGGTGACCATGTCGCCCTTTGTCTTCACCACCTGCGCGAGTCTTCCGTCCACAGTGGCGAGTTCATCGTTGGAGACACCCTTGGCCTTCAGTGAAACAGTGGCTTTTGTGATGCCTTCCAACTGTGTATATGTCTTCTGGAATGCCTTGTTGTTCATGATTCTTTTCTTTAGTCTGCGTCTTACTTCATTGGCCCGGCCTTGTCATGCCTCCGCTATTTCCGGTACGGGGCTTTCCAGCATGGTGTCAAGTTCAGCCCTGTACTTGTTGAAGTTCTCACCCATGAATTCAGAATAGTTCATCTGCTTGAGCACATTGA
>JADILX010000003.1 GCA_017695025.1 Candidatus Cryptobacteroides excrementavium | reverse complement strand
GGAGAGTACCCTGAAGTATGACCCGGGGCATGATTTCTCGGCAACTTTTACCCTGACTGTCACAGATGCCCTCGACAGGACAGCGTCGGAGACTTTTACCGTAGCGAACAAATCTCCGGAAGGACTTGCTTTCACTGCATCGGACTGGAATGCATATGCTCTGAGTTTCAGACATTTCAAGGCAAGTATTGCTGAAGGCAATCCTTATGCGGTCTGCATCCAGTACCGGAAGGAAGGAGAAGAAGAGTGGAGTGAGGCATATCCGTCACAGGTGAACGGTACGGAGGCTGTCTATGCTGATATTGAAGGACTGGCCCCTTCGACATCATATCAGGTGAGGGCAATATACAATCACAACGAAAACTTTGCGACCGGCCCAGTAACCCTTGTCACTGAAGCGGCTGCCCAGATGCCGAATTCGGGCTTTGAGGAATGGACAGATGAGATGTTCAAGTTCACACTCGGATGGTCTATCTTTTCCCGCGATAAAGAGATACAATGGTATCGCCCGTGGAAGTCGGGCGGAGAAGAAAGATGGTGGGATGTAAACAGCAAGTATACGATGCCCGGCAATTATTCATGGATTGACCTGAACCAGAATACCGCCAATTTCCCGAGTGTCGGATATACCATATCAGGAGTGTGCTCCGGCTCAAAGTCGGCGAAGATATTTACAGTCTGGACAGGATACAGTATAGACGGAGTGGACCGGCTGTCAAACGGAGAACTTTTTACCGGAACGGCAAATGATGACGGCTCGCACGCTACAGAAGGCAGGCCGTTCTCCAGCCGTCCTGATTCGCTGTCATTCTCCTATAAATATGAGGCCATGTCGGGCGAGAATTTCTATGTGCTTGTCCAGATTAAGGATGCGTCAGGTGAAGTGTTTGCCACTGCGCTGACCACAACAGGGCCGGCATCCTCGTCATGGGATACCATGTCGCTGCCTCTTGAGTACAGCGATGTCACGCGCAAGGCTGCATCGGTCTATGTCATCTTCAAGTCCACTTCTTCATCAAATCCTTCGCATACTGCGCGGTCCTTCACGCTCGGGGCGAACGAAGAAGGGGTCGAGAATTCATATTCATCAGGCTGTAATATCGGCAGTGTCCTATGGCTTGATGACCTGCGGCTCATTTACAGATAATATGTCGGATACGCATAGAGAAACCAGAAAAGACAGGAAAACAATCATAGAATATTTCAGATAAGAACGCAATATTATGAAAAAGATATTCATTACAATAATGGCTGCTGCGGCGTTGTTTGCCGGGTGCAGCAAAACTGTGACTGACAGCAGGAACGCTGAGACCGGTGTCCTCAAGTTTTCTGTGAGCCCTGATGTGGATTATGGCTACAATGAGAGGGGAGAGGGTGTGCTTGGAGGAAAGACTTCTGCACGTCAGGCTATGACCAAGGCTGCCGACAGCGAGGCAATCCTTGCCTCCATGGTTGTCACTATCAGCAACAAGGACGGCATCGGAGAACCGAGACAATGGGCTTATGCCGAGATGCCATCCATTCTGGAACTCACAGAGGGTGAATATGAAATAACGGCTGCATCATCAGGAGATGTAAAAATCGCTGCGTGGGATCAGCCGGTGTTCGGCGGTTCGGAAGAATTTACCATCCTGTCAGGCAGGACATCGACTGTGGAACTCATATGCGGCATCACAAATGTCAAGGTGACGATGAACTGTACCGAAGAGTTCAGGAAAGAGTTCCCGGAATACTCGATAACTGTCAGCAGCAGTGCGGCAACGGAGGATGACGGGTTCCTGACATGGACTCCAGCCGAGGTGGAGGCTGCCAAGGAGGGGTTCTTTGCAGTCTCGGACCTCACTGTCACAGTGCAGGCCTACAGATGGTCTGAACCTACCGGGCAGAAAGACCCGGTGTCTGCTATCCTTAAGATCAAAGACGTTGAAGCCAAGGACCATATCACTGTGAATATCGATGCCCAGGCCACTGGCTCTGCCGGTCTTGGTGACTCTTCCGGAGCAGGGGCGTCTTTTATCACCATTGATGACGGTACCAATGACAGGGATGAAAGCATATGGATAGGCGGGCTTGAGGAGATACCTGTGCCCGGTGAGGATGGCGGGGATGAACCTGAGCCGGAGGTTCCTGCCGCCCCGAGCCTTGTATGGGAGGCCAATCCGGATTTCTCGCCGATGGAGATAAAAGATGGTATGGATGTCAACCTTGTGGTGAACGTTCCCGGTAAGATAGCAACTTTCGTTGTCGGTGTACAGTCTTCTGTGCTTGAACCGGTTGTGGGAACAAACATGGATCTTATCTATGACGAGACGTTCATAGAGAATTTCGGCAGTCTGCTGCCGACAGGGGATAAACTTCTGGGCCAGACCAGTGTGGATTTTTCACTTTCATCGCTTGTCCCGCTCATTGGCGGACTTGGTGCAGAGCCAGGTTCCGAACACATTTTTACCCTGAAGGTCACTGATGAATACGGCCAGCCGCTGGTGGAGCCTCTTACATTCGTGATGCCTGCAGAATAACCCGTTGACAGATGGACAGAATTTTTAGAAATATCATATGTGCCTGTCTCCTGATGCCGGTATTATTCTCATGTTCGCATGAGATGATACAGCAAGACGGTGTCGGATATCTGAGTGCAAGGGTGTATGAGGACAGCAGCATGGAGGAACTCTATCCTCTGCTGAAAAGTGGTGCGGCTGCTCCGGAGCCGGTGTTCAGCCTCAGCATATACGATGTGTTCAATAATCAAGTGGCATATGTGGAGGACTGCAGCACACTTGCTGCCGAGCCTTTAGAGATAAGGACAGGGACGTACACAGCAGTGGCCTCTTCAGGCTCCGGAGATGCGGCCTTCGATGCGCCTTTCTACAGGGGAAGTACTGAGTTCACTGTCGAGGCAGACCATGTCGTAAACATTGACATTACCGCGACTGTGGCGAATACGGAAGTGACAGTGGAATATTCCGAGGAGATAAAGTCTGCGTTTGAAAGTTATGTCTTCAAGGTGACAAACGGGCTGGGGGACCTTGTGTTCAGCAGCGAAGATGGGACTGACGGCCGTGAAGGATGGTTCGGGGTCACCGGTACACTTTCATGGACATTGTCGCTTGTCAACAATGACGGCCAGGCATATGAAGACCTGACAGGGACTCTTGAGGATGTCAAGGCGGCACAACACTACAGGTTCTGCTGGACACTTGGCCATGAACCGGACAATATAGGTGCCGGAGCCATCACCGTCATCCTTGATGACAGCATGAATGAGAAGGAGTACGAACTTGTGATCGATCCTGACGATACATCCGTCCCTGAAATTACTGAGGATTTTGAATATGCTGACATTATTTCAGTAGAGGTAGGAGAGAATGTGCCGAGGACTGTCTCTGTCTCCTCTGAGGACGGCTTTTCAAGCCTTGTCATCACATATCCTGGCTCTGACGGCTTGACTAAGGTAGAGACTGAACTTGTGGGCGCATCGCAGGAGACGATTGATGCCTTGGCAGGGATAGGTATCAGTACATCATCTGTGTCCTCTGATACAACATCGGCATCCGTAACCCTGACAGACTTCCTGCCGTCACTTCCGATAGGACTCTATGAAGTCAGCGTTCTTGCCGTAGACGATGGACTCAGTTATACAGAAAAGACATATACGTTCGATGTTATCACCGATGTGGATGCCGAGGCTGTCGCTGCAAATGCATGGGCTGTCTTTGCCGATGTGAAGGCTAAATGGTTTGCCCAGACCCAGCCTGAGGGGCTGTCTTTCCAGTACAGGAAAGCAGCAGATGCGGACTGGACTGATTTTTCCGGCGAGATTGCTGCAGACGCCAAGTCCCGTACATACACTGCCAGGATCTCCGGGCTTGACCCTGAGACAGAATATGTGTTCAGAGCCGTGTCAGCCGAGGATAAGGAGACCGAGGAAATGACTTTCACCACCCAAAAGGAGGAGACTGTTCCGAACATGTCTTTTGATGCATGGTATCAGGATGGAGAAGTATGGTATCCGAATTCAGGTGCAGATAATTTCTGGTGGGACAGCGCCAACGGAGGCACCAAGACTTTGTCGATATATCCTACTACTCCTGCCGAGGCAGAATATATCTATGCCAAGGGAGACGGAAAGAATGCCGCCAAACTCCAGAGCAAGAAGGCGACTCTTGTCGGCCTTGCTGCCGGGAACATTTATACCGGCCGTTTCATCAAGGCTGTGATTTCTCTGACCAATCCTGGGGCTGAACTTGACTGGGGCGTGCCGTTTACCTCCAGGCCACTGGCCCTGACAGGATTCTATCATTATCTTCCGGTCACTGTCGACCAGGGGAATTACAACGGCATGAGCGGAAAGTCCGACATCGGACAGGTGCAGATCATGCTCACAGACTGGAGCAGCCCGTTCCGGGTGAGCACGGCAGACGGACAGTTCGTCAATCCTCAGACAGACCCGGGGATTATTGCATACGGGACGGTTGACCTGAATAAGACTGATGCATACCAGCCGTTTACAATAGAACTTGAATATCGCGACCTGTCGAGGACACCGGCGTATATTGTCATCGTGGCTGCTGCAAGCAAATATGGGGATTATTTTACCGGAGGAGTCGGCAGCACTCTCTATCTTGATGAATTTTCATTCATCTATGATCCTGAATCCCTGTCTGTCCCTCCTGGCATGACGGTGGAGTGACAGGACGCTGACATCCGTGTTTTATAATGAATATCTGTCTGACAGACATTAATTTATGATGAAAAAGTTTTTTGTATTCATACTGATGGCGGCGATGACTTTCGGAGTTACGGCTGCTGCAAAAGAGAAGAAGGAAGTGGAACCGTTCGACCGCGGTATCGACCGTGGCAAATCCGTATTCATTCCGCAAGGGTCTATAGGGGCCGGGGTATCTTTCTCTTACAACAATTACAGTATAGGCAATGCTACTGATGATGCAGGCTACCAGATGCTCTTCTCCCTGCTTCAGGACATGCACGGGAACATGCTGTCTTTCGGCGTCGCCCCGTATGTCTCCTATTTTTTCAGGGACAACCTGTCCGTGGGAGTAAGGTTCGACTATGACCGCTCGTCTCTCGGACTGGGGAATGCGAATATCTCTCTCGGAGATGCCTTGTCTCTGTCATTGAATGATTTCAACTATCTCAAGCAGTCATATACTGCGTCCGTCACCTTGCGCAACTATATGCCTTTTGCCAACAGCAAGCGTTTTGCGATGTTCACTGAGGTGCGGGCAACAGGCGGCTACGCCCAGTCTGAGACGTACAAGATGGATGAAGGAGACAAGTTCGGCACTTATCAGGACATCTATCAGTTTGAACTCGGGCTCGTGCCTGGCATAACTGCATTTGTCACCAATGAGGTGGCAGTGGAGGTCTCTATCGGACTGCTCGGATTCAATTACCAGAAGGTCAATCAGGTGACCAACCGTGTCGAGTACAGCCAGATGGAGAACAGCGGGGCCAACTTCAAGATCAACCTCTTTTCCATAGGGTTCGGAATGTCATTCTATATCCCAACAGGGGAACACAGGATGAAGAAGTCTGGCAAATGACTGGAGGGCGGAATATGAAAACATTGAAATATATTCTCATATGCATGGGAATGATGTCCATGCTGCAGTCGTGTCTTTTTGAGAACGATATGTCTTATCCGCGGGTCTATGCCAATATCACTGCTTTCGGCGTCGAAGGCCAGAAGTCGTGCACGATAAATACCGATGCAAGGACAGTTGATATTGTTCTTGAGGAAACTGCTGATATTACAGCACTTACGGTGACTTCCCGCGGCCTTTCAGACGGGGCGAGATGTCCGGATTTCCCTGAGAAAGGGGATATGATAGACCTTAGCGAACCTAAAAAATATATCCTGAGCACCTATCAGGACTACGAATGGACAATCTCGGCATCCCAACCGATAGAGAGATATATCCATTGTGAAAATCAAGGCTCTGCACCGGTCATCAATCCTGAGAAAAAGGCCGCCCTTGTATATGTCGTTACCGGGCAGAGCCTGTATGACCTGACAATAACTGACATGAAACTCGAGCGTGAAGGCTCTGAAATATATCTTGTTACAGACGGGGAGGCCGCTTCTGGGCCATGTACATTCCCGATGGAGCATGTGAACGTGTTTACGGGCCTTGAGTTTGAGGTGAGATATGATGCGGAACGCATCCGCTGGAGAGTGGATTTCGAGGAAGAGACTGTGCCTGTGGAAATAACCCGCGCCAACCCATGGACTTATCATGTGGATGTCGAGGCTACCTATGGCCGGGACGGTACCCCTTATATCCAGTACAGGAAGGCATCTTCGCAGCAATGGATACGTTTTGATGAAGTGTCCGTAGACGGAATAAACATTTCTGCATCCATACCGGGAGGGGATACTTCGGACGAGGAGGCCGACCGTCTTGAGGCCGGGACATCATACGAATTCAAGATATGTGTCGACAATGGCAGCGATACTCCTTCAGAGAGCGATGTCGTCACCGTGACTACCGGTACTCCGGACCAGTTGTATAACATGGGGTTTGACGAATGGTATTCGACTCCGTCCGGCGCGTATGAGATATGGTATCCGGGTCTCAATGACACATATAAAGTCTGGGATACGGCCAATCCAGGCTCAGGCACTTTTATAGGGTCACTTACAACTCCGACAGAGACAGTGGCCGTCTCCGGAGAGGGCAAGAAAGCGGCAAGGCTTGAAAGCAAGAATGCAGTCATAGCCTTTGCGGCAGGCAATATAATAACAGGACAGTTCAAGGGCATAAGCGGACTCGGGGCCAAAATGGACTGGGGGACACCTTTCACGGCAAGACCGAAAGCTCTGAAAGGATACTATGCATACAAGCCTGTACCTATCGATGAAGCAAAGGATCCGTATAAAAATCTGATTGGCGAGATGGACCAGTGCCAGATTCTTGTATTTCTCACGGACTGGTCCGAGCCATTCCATGTAAATACGTCAGAAAATATATTCGTTGACCAGTCTCAGTCCAATGCCAGCATAATTGCATACGGTAAGATGGAAAGTGACAAGGATACTTTTACCGACCCGGAGGCTGATGAAAACGGATATATCCCGTTTACTGTCGAACTCGACTGGTGGCGTCCGGATGCTACCCCGACATATGCCGTTGTCATAGCCTGTGCAAGTTACAAGGGAGACTTTTTTACCGGAGGCATAGGCAGCGTGATGTATGTGGATGAGTTTGAGTTCGTCTATGACTGATCTGCCGGCAGGTGACGGGGCGCTTCCCGCGTAAGGCAGAGGGATGCCTTATGTTATGGAATTACACAGGAGCATTGCACCGAATCCTGCGGCTATCGCAATAAGGCAATTGAGGAGTTTCGCATATGCGAAACTCCTTTTGTCTTCTGCCAGAAGGGGAAGGGATGAGTGCCCGTCCTGAGATATGGCGCTTGCAAGAAGTACCGGGAACGGCACTATGCCCCCGGCATACAGGGTGACGAATATCATGTGTGGCCCGGACTCGGGGATGAGTCCTATGGCTGCAGCCAGCAGTATCATCAGGGCGGTGTTCTGGCTTATCCATCCGTCTATCTCCACGTATGACATGACTATGCCTGCAACTGCGAGCACCCCGAATGTCCAGGCGAAGATTACAGGCATGTGCTTCAGGATGATGTGCCGCCAAAGATTGTCCGAGACGAAATGGTCGGATGCTTTCCATATTATGACAAGAAGCGTGATGCTCAGGGCTGCAAACAGGATGTTCATCCATTTCTCGTCCAGAAGGTTCATGCTGAGGGCTGCTGTCATGTCCATCGCGTTTCCTGCATCGTGAGTGTGATGCTCGTGGTCAAGAAATCCCGCAGCCAGTGCAATCAGAAATACTGCTGTGCCGCAAAGCAGGATGATTCGTCTCCATCCGAAATGTCTTGAGACTTTGTCTCGGACATCATCCTCATGGCAATGCCGGCATTGGTTGTGGACATGCCGCATCTCCTGCTTTTCATTGCCTTTTCCCGGTGCTCTGCATGGCTGGGCTTCCATTCCGTTATCCGGGTCTTTATCTATCTGGGTTTGCGTTCCGTTATCCGGGTCTTTATCTATCTGTGGTTTTGTTCCGGTATCAGGGGGAGTGCCGGCATTTTTCCATTTGATTACGAAATCTATGGCAATCCCGCAGACGAGTGCAACTGCAAAAAGCAGAAGGAATATCCACAGTGCCTGTCCCGGCATAAGTGCAAGCAGCATGAATGCCTCGTCTCCCATGGATGCTATCATCATTGCCACCAGCGCCCCGAAACTGATAAGCCTCTGGGTATACAGGGAGACAGCAGCGAAGCCTCCTATGCATCCTGGAATCAGCCCAAGCAGAGCGGATACGGCCACCTGTCCTGTCCTTGTCTTTTTCAGCCCGTTGAAAAAACGTCCGTGAGACTCCAGGTCTACTGCCTCTATGAGCATCATCATGATGGTCACGAGACCTGTGATGAGTATGGAGTTCCTCAATATGTCTGTCAGCAGGTGCAGAGTCATTCCCGGTCTCCTCCCTGTCAGTCTATCCAGCCTGTGATGAACAGGTTGACTATCGGCCGTGACGGTGAATTGGTAGTGAGAGTCACTATTACAAGTGTCTCTCCCTTAGGCAGGCCGGAGGTGTCAAGGCTGACATCGAAAGATCCTTCATATCCGCATTTTACCACGGGTACTTCGGTATGCGTGGCACCGGCTGCATCGATGTCCACTTTATATGCCATGAAATCCGCCTTTCCTATATTCTTGAAAGTAAATCTGGCCTTGACTTCTGTCCCTGCCTTGACTTTGCCGAAAGTATATGTGCTTGCAGTGAACATGGGCCTTGACCCTGCACTCCTCTGTTCTTTGGTCAGTGAACTGAAGTTTTCCTTGGTAAATGAATATACTGAGATTTCACTTACTTTTTTCCCGTCTTCAGTTGCAGTGTACTTTTCCCCGTTGACAACAGGTGTGGCATAATGCCAGTTCTTGCCCCATAGAGCCCTGTCTGCTGTCACTGTAAACTGCAGGCGGGCTGTCTCCCGTGGTGGTATGGGATTGGGGGTGACATTGAGTCCCAGTCCTGGAGTGACACCGGAGAAGGATATATTGGCCGGGGTGCCCGAAAGATTGGCTATTGTCACTTCATCGCTTTTCTGCATGCCCTGTTCGAGGTTTCCGCATTTGAGCCCGCTGCTTTTCATCCCGAGACTGCCGAAGTGTACAGGATACATTTCCTCGAGGCTCATGGCTTTTTCATGGCTTACTCCCCTGAGTCTGAGTATCACAGGGTTGTTTATGCCGGAAATATATGCTGTGAGGCTTTTGTCAAACGGGTATGGCCCTTCATCATTGGTGTAGGTCGATGATATTGTCCCGCTTTCTCCAGGCATGATAGGCTCTTTTGTCCATTGTACATCAGTACAGCCGCAACTCGTTACTACATTGTATATCACCACAGGCTTCCCGCTGATATTCTTCATTGAGAATGTGCAGTGCAACGGCCCGTCCGACAGCATCACATCTCCGAAGTCATGGGTCATCCTGTCAAACTCTACTATGTTCCCGACCCTTTCCTGTGAAGAAGCGGTAAAGGATTGCGTGCATCCGAAAAACAGCAGTATGACGGCTGCCGTTAAAGTCAATATCCTGTTTTTCATATCCATGTCATTTTTTTGCCGTTAGTGAGGAATATCCGTATATTCCGGGCCATGCAAAAATAGTGATTTTTGAAATATGTTGACAGAATTCGTCTTTATACCGGTCTGATTTTGTCCATTTAATTTGATTATTCGGACAGAATCTCATAAATTTGCGGACTGTAACGTTGAAACAACACATTGTTGATATGCAGTAAAACTGGAGGGAGAATATCTTCATCCAGTTTTTGTTAACAATTTAAAAGGATAAAAAAATGGCTTACAAAATTTCAGATGATTGCGTTGCATGCGGCACATGCATGAGCGAGTGTCCTTCAGGAGCAATTTCAGAAGGCGACATCTACAAGATTGACCCTAATGTCTGTGTAGACTGCGGCTCATGCGCAGATGTCTGCCCGATGGGCGCAATCTCTCCGGCAGAGTAGTTTTCTGCCCGAATCTTCATGTCCCGTCAGCGGGACATTGCAGGATGCCCGGATTTCCGGGCATCTTTTTTTATTGACAGTAAATCCTTTCAGGGACGCTGCTCACGTTCGGGTATCCATCGGACATTCTCATGAGCCGTTCATGACTTCCCGTTCACGGGACCATGGGTGGCCACACATCATCGATACACAATGAAGGCTCCCGCCTCGCAGATGGCCATAAGCCATCGGAGGCGGGAGCCGTATTTTTTGTTGTCCTTACAATGCCGTTACTCTTCAGCAGGGGCAGGGGACATAACTACCTCGATGAAATTATTCTGCGAAAGGATCTCTGTGAGGATGGCCTTGATGTTTTCAGGTGTGATTTCCTGGATGGCGGCCTCGAATTCCTTGTCGTAGTCTACTCCATAACGGTTCCAGTAGATGAGGGCATCCTGCCAGTAATTGTTGCTGATCCTTGATTCAGGCAGGTTTTTCCTGGCATTCTCGATTGTCCGGGTCATCTGTTCTTCTGTAGGCCCGTCTGATGCAAGATTCTCAATGCCTTTTACAGCAGACTCTATCAGTTTGCCGGCTGCTTCAGGATTGGTATCGAAATATACCTGTATCATTGCCCTCGACTCCGGTTCGTTCTGCATTGCCGCACCTACACTTGCTCCGTAAGTGCCTCCTTCCTCTTCACGCAGTGTCTCGGTATATATCATGTCAAGGACATATTTGGCTGCATCGAGCATCACATCGTTCTTGACAGAATATGGGAAGTATGCGGTGTAGACCTGAAGAACGGATGTCTTTGGCGTCTCCATCTCTACCTGGAAATGGTTTTCCACATCCCCTTTCACTACTTTCGCCCCGGTATCTGCCCATTCTGTCGCTTTCTTTCCCTTTGCAAGAGAACCGGCATACTTCTCTACCATCGGCTTGAGGGTCTCCATATCCACATTTCCTACTATGTAGAGCGTGGCTCCGGCTATATTATTGAAAAGACTTCTGTAGACTCTTTCAATTGTGGCCAGATCCGCCTTTTCAATCAGTTCTTCGCTGATGACAGGTTTTCTCGGGCTGTTCCCGAAAACTGTTTTCGTAAATTCTGTCTGGAACTTGAAGTCAGGCTGGTTGACTATGTTCGGGAGTACAGCCTTGAGTTGCTGTATTCCTGTCTGGAACTCATCTTCGTCAAAGCGTGGATCCGTGAAATAGAGATACATCAACTGGAATGCGGTCTCAAGATCCTTAGGAGCTGCCGAGCCGTTGATGCCGTGCCTGAGGCTGCCGATATAAGGCGATACATTCACATGCTTTCCGGCCAGCATCTTGCTCAGGTCAGTTCCGGCAAATCCGGATACTCCGCTGTTCATCGTGAACAGAGTCCATACGTTGTCTTCGAATGACGGAAGGTCTTCATCAGATATGAGTGAAAGTCCTCCGTCTTTCTGGAGGGAGAAGATAATCTGGTCCTTTTTATATTCAGTAGGGAGCACTATCACTTTCAGCCCGTTTTTGAGGGTCCACACGGTAGAGCCATAGATGCCTTCTTCCGTTTTCTTTACAGGGGCGCCTTTAAGTGCTGCTGCATCAAGAAGCGGCTTGTTGAAGTCCTGTGCCTCATTTGGCTTGATGTCAGAATCCTTGACTTCAGCGATGACATCAAGGAGGTCTTCTGCAGTAGGATGTGAAACACCTTCTTTCTCAGGCCCGTAGTACACAACAACCATATTGTTGTCTGTGATGATGGATGATGCTATCTGGTTGAGGATAGCGGCATTGAGTTGTCCGCATATTGCCTTGGCCATTTCAAACTCCACAGCCGGCTCCATGTATGCGTAACTGTCGAAGAAGTTGTTGATGTATTCCTGGATAAATTCTGCATTTTCCCTTGTGTCAGCACCCTGTGCCCTCTTTTCGTATGTGCTGAGGATATTGTCCTTTGCCCTGGACACTTCATCATCGGTAAACCCGAATCTCTTCATCTTCTCAATCTCTGTCATGAATGCCCTGAAGGCCGGGACTGCTTCGTTGTTCTTGCATCTTGCAGTACCCATCGTCACTTCACATGTCTCGCAGAGTTTGCCTATTCCAAGATTGGCGGCTGTAAACGGAGCGTCCGGGCTTGATGTGATGTCGTTGAATCTTTCGGCCATGATGAGGCTTACATATGCCTTTATGAGGTCTGTCATCATCCCGACCTGTGTGCTGTTCAATGCCTCAGGTGCAGGCTGGGTTTTCCAGAGTACCTCAACGGATGTGGATGTCGCCTCTGGGTCGGTGATGATTGCCACTATCGGCTCCTCATTGTCCGGGATTACATGCATTTCCTTGGCCTTAGGATTTTCGGCTGCAGGGATGTCTGCGAAAGTCTCTTTGATTTTTGCCTCTACCTTGTCCACATCGACATCTCCAACCACGATTACAGCCTGGAGGTCAGGCCGATACCATGTGTGGTAGAAATTTGTCAGGCTTTCCGGCTTGAAAGTCTTGAGGTTTTCCTCACTCCCTATGAGGGAGCAGTCGGCATATTTGGAGCCTTTGTAATAGGCCTGCTTGGCCTGCTCATACATTCTCCACTGGGCATTTCTCCTTGTCCTCCTCTCTTCGAGAATCACGCCCCTCTCCTTGTCGATTTCAGCAGGGTCGCATGTCACGAAATGGGAATAGTCATGCAGGATGAGCAGACATGTGTCCACTACACCTTCGCGGACAAGCGGGATATTGTTGAGCATGTATACAGTCTGTTCCACGCCTGTAGAAGCATTGATGTTTCTTCCGAACTCTGCACCGATGCCCTGAAGATATTCAAGCAGCGCCTTGTCCGGGAAGTTTTTTGTGCCGTTGAAGCACATGTGCTCAAGGAAATGTGCAAGCCCGTCCTGATCCGGGGTCTCCTGGATTGCTCCGACATTGGTGGCAAGATAGAATTCCGCCCTGTCGGCAGGCTTGTCATTATGCCTGATGTAGTAGGTAAGTCCGTTTTTGAGTGTCCCTTTTCTTACAGCAGGGTCATTCGGCAACTGGGGAAGCTGTGACAGATCCTGGCCGTTCACAGCAATCGCAGCAAACAATGCTGCGAAAACAATTAAGATTCGTTTCATCTGATTTTATGAAAATTATTGTAAATTGTATCCATATGTTATTGGATTGTCTCGTTCATGTCATTGTAACGGCGCAATCTTTACAAAGATACGATATTTTTTTGACGCCGGACAGTTTTTTGTGTAAGTTTGCAGGCATGTTGGGAGATTTCAGACTAAAGGTGTTCCTTGCCCTTTCCAAGACCGGGAGTTTTACGAAGACTGCTGCCGCTCTCGGTATCAGCCAGCCGGCAGTCAGCCAGAACATAGCGGAACTTGAAAAAGACCTCGGCGTCCGGCTTTTCGAGAGGGGGCGAGGGGAGATATCGCTTACTCCTCAAGGCCGGGCTTTCCAGTCATATGCAGGCAAGATCCTGTACTGGTATGATTCTGCAAGGATGATCTTCAGCCCTGGCGGCCCGGCCCGCCGGAAGACAGTCCGCATCTGTGCCTCAGGCCGTCTTGCTGGAGAACCGGTCGCCTCCCTTGTCGCGTCAATGACAGCATCATTTCCAGGGACAGTCGTCATAATGCATGAGTCCATGGCTGACTTCCCGGAGGACGGCTTCGGCTTCAGGCTTGAGGAATGTGCCGGTGAACCCGTCGGGATTTCTTCCCCCGGGACAGACAGAACCCCGCCTGCCGGTTTTTCGCAGGTGTCCCCCTCCAGTCAAGACAGAATCCCGTCTGCTGGGTTTTCAAAGATGCCTTCCGCTAGCCCGTCCGGAGCAGTATGGGCCGGGGCCCGGATTGTAGGATATTCATCATTGGCAGCGGTGGTGTCCCCGGTGAGCAGCACAGTCCATTCATCATTTGCTTCCTGGCAGGACATTCCTGCTGGAGTTGCCGTTCTTGACGGCTGTATTGACGGGCTTGTCCCGTTTGAAGAAATATCCCACAAGATTGTCTTCCGCTCTTCTTCTGCCGAAGCCGTGAAGGCCCTTGTCAAGTCCTCTCCGGGAATTGTCGGCCTCCTGCCGCGTTATGCTGCAAGAAATGAACTGGCTGACAAGTCTCTCATCAGGATTTCTTTGCCTGACATGCCCGGAGCGGCCAGAATCATCAGCATGGTTCCGACAAACTCCTTTTCAGAGGACACAATGTGTCCTGCGGTGGTCAATCTCCTGTCGGAAATCCTTGCCTGAAGGATTATTGTGCGTATCCTATGCATAACCGCGGCCTTTCATTTCCCCAATGATTTGAACATTTTGGTGATGCAACGCTTCTTCTGTTCCATGTTGGGATGGACGTACAGGTTGAGCGTAGTTGAAATGCTGGAATGGCCCAGCAATACGCTGACAGTTTTATAGTCGCATCCGGCTTCAATGCAGCGGGTGGCGAAACTGTGGCGCAGCCCGTGGTACTTCAATTTCGGTATATCGAGTTTCTTCATCAGACTGTTGTAATAGTTCCGGTATGTGCGTGGCTCTGTCGGATGCTCATCATTGGTGAGCACATAGAAATCCTCATTGACTACCTTTTTCAAAGGCTTGACCATTGCAAGCAGTTCCTTGCCCATGGGTATTTCGCGGTGCGAGTTTTTTGTCTTGGGGGTATTGACGATAAGTTCCGTATGCTTCTTCACTCCCTCAATTATATAGATGCGTTCAATCGTGCGGCTGACAGTTATCGTGCCGTCCGTTACATTGATGTCGCTCCATTTCAGAGCGCATATTTCACCGATACGCAGTCCGGTACTCAGGCTGATATAGATGCCAAGCCCTGTAAATGTGAAGTGGCTGTGGATGTAATTCAGTATCTTCCTGTGGTTGGCGACAGACAGCACCTCCAGTTCCTTGCCGGTGGAGTTCGCCGGGTATTTTATGTCCCATTCGTAATAGTTCATCCATTCATTCTTGACCCCGAACTTCATCACCATCTTAAGGACTATCAGGATGTCCTTGACAGTCTTGACGCTCAATCCTCCTCCCAACTTCTGCAGGACGAAAGCCTGCACCTCCTGTTCGTGGAGCGAATCACTGTCACCAAACCATGGAAGGACATGGTTCTCCAGGATCAACACATAAGCCGCCATCGTTGACTGCTTCACATAAGGCCGCTTGTCCTCCTTCCAAGCCGCCGCAATTTCTCTGACTGTTTTAGTGCTCATAATTCCTAAATTTATTGCATTAACGAATTGAGGAAACTAATCATTTAATGCGTATTTGATATCCACAGTCCACAGATTTGACATACACGATAAAAAGATATAGGAATCGAATGACAAATTGTATTTCGGAGATATCTGTTTAAGAAATATAATCGCCGGAGGAGAACAGGCGGATTTTGTATGCACCGGAACCAACGGCAGACGATATGTCCGGACCGCATATATCTTAATAATGCAGCAACAGGACTTCGTGAATTCGAACGATTGAAAAATATAAATGACAATTACACGAAATATGTAATTTCAATGGCACCGCTTGTCAAAAAAGTGATCATAAAGGCATAATACATCTCGGATTGCGGGAATTCCTGAGACGCAACTTCGGTCAATAAGGTTCTCCGGTCTGCGCCTTTGCATCGTCCGCAAGCAGTTCCATATTCTCGGAAATCAGTGAAGACACTGGAGATTACAGGCAATTTGTGGTCTTTGACTGCTGGCCGGACGGAGGTCTTGATGCCATGACTGGAACAGTCTTCGGATATCGCGAATTTCTGAGGAGGATTCCGCTGAGTCCGTAAAGAAACTGCTGCTGTCAGTCCCCTCTCGTCTTATTGTCATTCTTCCGAGACATTGCGTCATAGCCGAATTGAGGGACGGGACTTATGTTCATATCCCCGCCCCTCATATCAATTTGTCATGCAGGCTGTATTGCAATGTGTCTGATGATGTTCCCTCTTCAATGGCCGCATTTGTCAGAACATGTCTGCAGCGACTTCTCTCTTATGGCGTGTGATTCATTTCTCAGCCTTTTTGTGGACCTCCTCCAACCAACGTCCAAGTGACACCTCGAATTCGCCTCTTGCATACGCGAACTTGTCTTTTGCAACATATTTTTCGGAAGAGAATCCCCATCCGTGTCCCCCGGTAGGGTAGATGTGCATCTCGGTGGCTACTCCGCATCCAATAAGTGCCCTATAATATCTGATGCTGTTTTCTGCAGGTACAGTCTTGTCGTCCGAACACAAGGCGATGAATGTCTCCGGAGTGTCGGTGCTCACCTGTCTTTCCAGAGAATAACTGTCGAGAAGATGTTTGAAAGTCGCCTTTTCAGAGTCCCATTCATTCCAGTCCTTACCTTTCCTGTCCTCCCATACGGAATCCTTGCCCAGGAGATGCTGTCTTGTGCCTCCATGTGTGATGCCTTTCTCCATGGTGATTACAGGATAGATAAGCACGGCGAAATCCGGTCTGGTCGCTGCATCCGTGTACATTGTGGATGCGGTTGCAGCAAGATGCCCTCCTGCCGAGAATCCCATGATCCCGATCTGGTTCACGCCCCATTCGGAGGCGTGCTCCCTGCAATACCTGAATGTGTTCTGTATGTCTGTCAGCGGCACATTCCAGTGCCCGGCAGGCATCCTGTACTTGACGACAGCGACAGTGACTCCTCTCCCTGTCATCCATTCTGCCACATAGACGCCCTCATTGTAAGAGGAGGCAAAACTATATCCGCCTCCTGGGCATACTATTACCATCTGACCGTTCGGATCCTCAGGAAAATACAGGTCAAATCTCGCATTGGTGTTTATGTTCCCTATGTTTCCTGCCTTGTTGATGGTCTCTGGTCCTGTCAGTCCGTTGTCTTCCTTCATCTCGAATCCTGCTGCAGTCACATCCTTTGCAGTCACAGGATCAGAATTGTCTGTTAGCCTGTCCGCATACAGAAGGACCGTTTTGTCAGGTCTCAGAGCGCTATTTGGCTGCGCATCAGCAGATCCTGCGAATGAAAATGTCGCGGCTGCCGCTATGGTGAGTGCCGCAATGATTTTACTTCTTGTCATGCTCGGGTATTAGTATAGTCTTTCTAAATTTTGAGGGTGACCCAAAATGTTTTTCGGATCACCCTCTTCTCACGTCTTACATCTTTTATCCCGCCGGCAGGTTTCCGGTTACTCCTCCATCATGACAATGACCGGCTCCGGCAGAAGTATTGGCTATTCCTTGCCTGCAAGTCTCTTGTAGGTTTCAAGCCTGATCTTGGCAAACTCCTCGGTCTTCTGGAGAAGTTCAGCGGCCTGGTCAGGGAACATCTTGTAGAGGGATGCAAAGCGTACTTCACCTTTCAGGAAGTCCTGGAACTTGCTCCAGTCCGGTTCCTTGCTGTCGAGGGTGAACGGATTCTTCCCTTCTTCCTCGAGTGCAGGATTGTACCTGTAAAGATGCCAGTATCCGCATTCTACGGCGAGCTTCTCTTCTTTCTGGCTCAGTCCCATGCCGGCTTTCAGACCGTGGTTGATACATGGAGAGTAAGCGATGATGAGAGAAGGTCCGTCGTAGGCTTCGGCCTCCTTGATCGCATTGAAGAACTGTGCCGGATTTGAGCCCATGGCTACCTGTGCCACATATACGTAGCCGTAGCT
>JADILX010000058.1 GCA_017695025.1 Candidatus Cryptobacteroides excrementavium | reverse complement strand
GCGGTCAAACTCTACAAGAGCCCCCCTTACAAACATCACTTCATACTTTACCTCAAAAAAATCCCGCTCCTGCTTGACATAGGCTATCTTTTCCCCGGCAAAATGTCCGGCTATGAATTCCTGTGCCTGTTCAGGAAGCCTGTCCACAGTGATTGCCCTGTCATTGTCGGCGCACGCCGTGCCGGAAAGGGCTACAAGTCCGGCAATGATTGTCATTAACTTTTTCATAACATTCTATTTATGGTTTCTTACTATAAAATTGTGGGCACCGTCATACTCATACTTCACCGTCAGTCCGGAACTGTCGCAGACAGCCTTGACAAGGGCAAGGCCGAGACCGGTCGACCCCTCTTTCCGGGAATTTTCCCTATAGAACCTGGTAAAAATCCTGTTGCTGTCCAAAGGCTCATGCCCGGCATTGGTCACTCTCATGCAGGACGGCTCCAGGCAGACACGTACGAAAGATTTTTCCGGACTATGGTTAAAGGCATTCTTCAGAAGATTGTTCACAAGCACTGAAGCGAGTTGAGGATTCATCTTCCAGACGCATTCTCCTGACACATCTATCCCTGTCTCCAGATTTTTTGACGCATACACTTCCGAAAACATAGCCATACTTTCACGGACAAGGCCGGCAATATCGACATCCGCGCTCTCAGGGAACTGGCCGTTCTCTATTTTCGACATCAGTAGAAGTGTCCTGTTCAGCCTTGTCAGGTCCATGATTGTCCTTTGCATCTTCACCAGTTCTCCAGCCTGCTCCTCTGTAAGCCCCGGAGAATCCAGAAGCATCTCTATCCTGGCGCTGCACACGGCAAGCGGGGTCTGCAGTTCATGAGAAGCATTGCTGATGAACTGTTTCTGCTGCTCAAACTGCCGTTCAAACCTGTCCACAGCACTCTGGACAGCCTCGGCAAGCCTGCGGAACTCTATGACATCCGTATCGGCAGGCACTGGAGGATTGCTTTTTCCGGGGACATAAGAGCCATACCATTTCATCAGGGCATCAAAAGGACGCATATTGAACTTTATGACCACGACAGTTATCGCTACAAGTGCAAGCAGCAGCACGAAATACAGAATGACAATGCTCCACAATATTGAGCGGACAAGGTCTTCGCGTTCAAACGAAGGGACGGCCACAGTCAGTTCATAATAACTCCCGTCCACATCCATGAACACCTGCCGCCTTATCCTCGCCGGTTCACGTTCCCCCTGGCTTGCAATGAATATATCGGCATCCTCATACCTTATCCGCTGGTTCGCATCTGCATAGAGGGCTGTCACCTGCCTGATATAATATGTATTGTTGGTCCCGTTGTCAGTGGACGGAAGACGCGCACCGGACAGCCATTTTATGATGATATCCTGGGAATACTCCTCAAGCATGTCGTCAGTCTCGTCATTTATCTCCGATATCATCACACGGAAAAAGAAGACACCCCACAACGCCATGAACACAAGCATTATGGAGGAAAGGCTGATGGCTATCTTATATATCAGTTTCATGCGTCCGGATATTGACTTTTCATACCAGTTTGTAGCCGAAGCCATACACGGACTTTATCCCGATGTCAGCCCCGGCGTCCTCGAGTTTCCGCCTGAGGTTCTTCACCTGCGCATATACGAACTGGAAATTGTCCGCCTGGTCGACATGGTCTCCCCACACAGCCTCAGCCAGCACAGTCTTGTCCACGAGATGTCCCGGACGCTGCATGAAATAGGCAAGGATATCGAACTCCTTCTTGAGCAGGGGAACATCTTTCCCGTCTACAATGAGCCTGTTGGAGTCCGGCTCCAGCACTACATTCCCAAGCCTGTATGCAAATTCCCCGTCATTTCTGCTGCGTCTGACCACACTTCTTATCCTTGCCACAAGTTCAGCAAGATGGAACGGCTTGGCAAGATAGTCGTCAGCCCCGAGTTCAAGTCCTTTCACTTTATCGTCTATTGAATCCTTTGCAGAGATTATCAGCACGTTGACCTTAGACCTGAGTTTCTTGACATATCCGAGTATGTCAAGCCCGCTGCCTCCGGGAAGCATTATGTCCAGAAGCACGCAATCATAGGAATACACGGAAAGTTTCTCTATGGCCGTGTCATAGTCAGATGCATTTTCCACCACATATCCCTCCTTTTTAAGGGCGAGGGTCATGAGTTCCTGCAGAGAGGCCTCGTCTTCCACTATCAGTATCTTCATTGTATGAATAACTTCAAATCAGACTTGCGGCACAAAGAAAGACACAAAATCTGAAAACAATCTGAAAAATACAAATATTATCAATGAAAAAAACATGGCCGCGCCATCTGTTTTCCCAAATAAAAATACTACCTTTGAAAGATAATGCCTTTTGAACTGACACCATTTATGGACAACAGACTCTTTCTAATCGACGGACATGCCCTCATCTTCAAGATGTATTATGCATTTCTGAGACATCCGATGATCAATTCCAAAGGTGTAGACACATCCATACTTTTCGGTGTGACAAAATACATCCTCGAACTCATCGAAAGAGAAAAGCCGTCGCATATCGCTGTGGCATTCGACCCGCCGGGCGGCACATTCAGGCATGACCTCTATCCGGCATACAAAGGCACGAGGGAAGCCACGCCCCAACTTGTCATAGACGCTCTGGCTCCGCTCACAGAACTGTGTGAGGCATTGAAGATAAAGGTCCTTATGGTCAAGGGCTACGAGGCGGATGACGTGATAGGCTCAATGGCCATAAAGGCAGAAAAGGAAGGGTACACCGTATACATGGTGACACCGGACAAAGACTACGGCCAACTCATATCAGACCATATACTCCAATACAAGCCGGGAAAGGCAGGCTCAGACAGAGAAATCATAGACAGGAAAAGCGTCTGCGAAAAATACGGGATAGCCGACCCAAGGCAGGTAATAGACCTGCTCACTGTCTGCGGAGACACATCTGACAATGTACCTGGAGTAAAAGGGGTCGGGGAAGTGGGAGCCGGCAAACTGATTGCCCGCTATGGCTCCGTCAAGGGGATATATGACCATATCGAAGAACTGACGGCCAGACAGAAAGAGGCATTCGAGGCAGCAAGAGACCATATAGAACTGAGCCACACCCTTGTCACAATCAAGACAGACATTCCGATAGACATCAGGACGGAAGACATGGCGGTCAGCCATGAATATGACACTGCAGCCGCAGCCATATTTGACAGATATGAGTTCCCGTCACTGAAAAAATACATAGGCCTGACATCACAGGAGGATACTGCCTCACAGGCCGGGGATCTGGAAATCAGGATGCTGACACCGCAGGATGCGACAATAGCGGCAAGAAAGGCAGGAGAATGCTCTGTGGTGACAGAGACATCGGGTGACACGATATTTTCGGAAATCAGAAGAGTAATCATCGGCGTTGCATATGAAGGGGGAC
>JADILX010000057.1 GCA_017695025.1 Candidatus Cryptobacteroides excrementavium | reverse complement strand
CTTTATTCATGTGCCATTCTACGATAGTCTGGCAAAGATAAATTCAAATCGGCGCGCTCGTCCCATCCTTGTAATTACCTATACTTCAATATTTTCAAAGATCTTTTGCGGTTTTTTACCGGACACTAATGATGCCTTAAATCAAATGAGGGCAGCCGCAGCTGCCCTCTGGAATCCATCTTTTCAGATATTTTACTTGAGTTCAATCACCTTGTATTTCGGTACGAGGGTCTTCATGATGCTCCATGCCACAAGATATGCGACTGCACAGCAGCAGAAGACTATCATGTATCCTGCAGATTTTCCGTCAAATCCGAGAAATCTGAAGGCTTCTCCCATTTCAGCGGAATAGTCAAAGAGTTTTCCCGCTCCGAGCTGGATGAAGAAAGAGCCGATACCTCCTGCCATGCCGCCTATGCCGGTGATGGTTGAAATAGCCGACTTAGGAAACATGTCGCCTATGGTTGAGAACAGGTTTGCCGACCATGCCTGATGTCCGGCTCCGGCAAGTCCGATGATGATGGCCGGCCACCATACCGATATCGCGCCCGCGCTCTGTGCAAACAGGGCTGGAAGAGGCAGGAATGCAAATATCAGCATTGCAAGCATCCTTCCGGCGTATGGGTTCATCCTGCGTTTCTCGACAAACAGCCTCGGCAGGTAGCCTCCGAAGATAGACAGTACTGTGACTATTGCATAGAGAGTTGTAATAAGTGCCACACCCATTCCTGAACTTGATGCATAGCCGTACTGGTCTGAAAAATATGCTGGTGCCCAGAAGAGGTAGAACCACCATACTCCGTCAGTGAAGAACTTGCCGACGATAAATGACCATGTCTGTCTGTAGGTAAAGCATTTCCAGAGCGGAATGCTTTTCTCTTCGGCATTCTGTCTTGCTGCAGTTTCCGGCTCCTCCTGCTCGTCCTGATGGATGTAGTCGAGTTCGGCCTTGTTCACGAATTTTGACTTTTCAGGCTTGCTGTACATGAATATCCAGAATCCCATCCAGATGAAGCCGAGGGCACCGATGATGATGAAAGCCATTTCCCAGCCGCCTCCTACGCCCTTGTCCTTGAAGAATTGGGCGAGCAGCGGAATTGTAGCAGGGGCGATGAGGGCTCCTATCGATGCTCCCGAGTTGAAGATGGAAGTGGCGAATGCGCGGTCTTTCTTCGGGAAGTATTCCGCCGTCACCTTGATTGCAGCAGGGAAGTTTCCTGCTTCACCTAGTGCAAGTATGCATCTTGCGGCGATGAACAGCCATACACTTGTGGATGCTATTGCAACGGCTGCTGCTGAACCTGCTTCTACTGCTGTCATTGCGGCAACGCTCTCATACCCTTCGATGTGGACAGTCAGCCAGCCGCAGACGGCATGAAGACAGGCTCCAGCCGACCAGATGCCGATGGACCACAGGTACCCTTTCTTAGTGCCCATCCAGTCAACAAACCTGCCGGCAAACAGCATACAGACGGCATATACGATGGAAAATACGGCAGTGATAAAGCCATAGTCTCCGTCAGACCAGTGAAATTCCGGGGCAATGAAGTCTTTCCATGTCAGTGACAGTACCTGGCGGTCCATATAGTTGACAGTCGTCGCTACAAACAGCAGAACCACCATCCACCATCGCCAGTTGGTCATCAGTTTTTTTGTTGTGCTTTGTTCCATTGAAATATTATTGTGGTGTTAAAGATTTTGTTTGCGTGTTATCTGCCACGTACCTCTCTTATGATGTCAAGTGCATCCTGGCAGAGTCCGGTGATTTTATCCCATTCTTTGGCTGCGATTACGTCTTTCGGGAAGAGGTTGCTGCCCATGCCTACACAGGTGACTCCGGCCTTGAACCATCCTTCAAGATTCTCTTTTGTCGGTTTTACTCCTCCTGTGACCATAATCTGGCTCCATGGCATCGGGGCTCTGAGCCCTTTGACGAATGCAGGCCCGAGAACGTCACCCGGGAATACCTTGCAAAGGTCGCATCCCAGTTCCTGTGCCGCACCGATTTCAGATACACTGCCACATCCCGGGCAGTACGGTATGAGCCTGCGGTTGCATATCGGGGCTACTGCCGGATTGAAAAGCGGGCCGACAACGAAATTTGCCCCCAGTTGTATGTACAGTGCTGCCGTAGCCGGGTCAACTACTGAGCCGACTCCGAGTATCATGCCGGGAAGTTCACTGTTCGCATATTTTACAAGTTCTCCGAAAACTTCCTGGGCGAAATCCCCCCGGTTGGTAAACTCAAAAGCCCTTACGCCTCCTTTGTAGCAGGCTTTTACCACTGCTTTTGCCGTCTCGATGTCTCCATTGTAGAACACCGGGACCATTCCGGTCTCTTTCATTGCAGAAAGAACCTCCATTTTGGTGTATTTTGCCATAGTGAAATTGTCTTGATTCAGAAATATTATTCCGCTTGAAGGTATTATTGCCTCGGTACGGCCTATCTTGAAACCCTTCCCGAGCCGTCTCCTTTCATGAGGTTCTCGACTTCTGCTGCGGTTACCTGGTTGAAGTCCCCGAAAATCGTATGCTTGAGGCAGGATGCGGCTACAGCGAAGTTGAGGGCTTTCTGGTCATCACCGGTATATGTGAGAAGTCCATAGATGAGCCCGCCCATGAAAGAGTCGCCTCCTCCGACCCTGTCTACGATATGGGTGATATCGTATCGTGGAGACTGATAAAGTCTTGTCCCGTCGAAAAGCACTCCGCCCCAGGTGTTGTGATTGGCATTAATTGAACCTCTGAGTGTAATTATGACTTTCTTTGCACGTGGAAATCTTGACATGAGCTGTCTGCATACGCTTTCAAATTCTGCTGCATTGACTTCTCCTTTTGTTGCCGTCACGTCAAATCCTTCCGGCTTTATGCCGAACACTTTTTCCGCATCCTCTTCATTGCCGAGGATGATATCGCATCCTTCGACAAGGGCTGGCATCACTTCAGAGGCCGTCTTCCCGTATTTCCACAGGTTTTTCCGGTAGTTCAGGTCGCATGACACTGTGACTCCGAGCCTGTTTGCCGCCTTAATGGCTTCGAGACAGACATCGGCTGCCCCCTGGCTGATGGCTGGAGTGATTCCTGTCCAGTGGAACCAGTCTGCTCCTTCAAACACTGTCTCCCAGTCGATCATCCCTTTTTCAATCTCGGATATTGCCGAGTGTGCCCTGTCGTACACGACTTTGCTGGCACGGGCTACGGCTCCTGTCTCAAGGAAATATATCCCGAGTCTTTCACCTCCGAATATGCAATATTTTGTGCCTACGCCGTAACTATGGAGATCCCTGATGCAACTCTGTGCAATGTCATTCTTAGGAAACCGGCTGACAAATTCTGTCTCTATCCCGTAATTGGCAAGTGAAACAGCCACATTTGCTTCTCCTCCGCCGAATGTGGCGGCAAATTCTCTTGCCTGTGAAAATCTGAGGTAACCTGGAGTAGACAGCCTGAGCATAATCTCTCCGAATGTAATTACTTTTGGCATATAGATAAATATTTAATGGAATATCATAATATTCAATACCATATTCCGCAAAAATAATAATATTTTCCAATTGTCGTGTGCGTTCACGGAAATTTTTATAAATTTGTCACGCTATCGGGGCCGGATGGCATAAAACTGATTAATCTCCAATTATGAAGCAAGGCAATAAAGTTACAATCAATGAAGTCGCCAAAATGTCCGGAGTCTCAAAGGGGACTGTGGACAGGGTGCTGCACAACCGGGGGGAAGTCTCTGAAAAGAGTAGGGCGCGGGTGCTTGAAGTAATACAGGAACTCGGCTACAGACCGAATATATACGCTTCTCTTCTCGCTTCAAAGAAGAACCATAAGATTGTATGTATCATACCGGAATTTTCTGCAGGGGAATTTTGGGAACTTACAGACATGGGCATAACGCGCGGACGGGATTTTGCCGCCGGATATGGTGTGCCTGTAATCACTGTCCAGTACGACCAGTATGAAGTGGAGTCTTTCCGTAGGGCATGTGCCGCTGCCCTTGATGAGAATCCGACAGGGATAATTATTGCCCCTATGTTCAGAATCGAGACTCTTAATTTTGTCAATGAATTGAAACACAGGGGTATCGCATATATGTACATTGACTCCAGGCTTGAAGATGACGATTATCTTGCCTATTTCGGCATGCCTATGTATCAGAGCGGCTATCTTTGTGCTGACCTGCTGACAGACGGCAGAGACATCAGGAAGGTATATATAATAAGGATAGCAAGGGACAAGAAAGGCCTTTCAGACCCGACCGTCACCCGGCGTACCGGTTTCTGTGACTATATGAACGGATATTATCCCGAAGTCGCCGTGGAGAATGTGTTCATTGACCCGAAAGACCGAAAGGCTATCTTTGACCGTCTGGATGCAATGTTCGAGAATGATCCAGACCCGCTCAAGTATATTGCCATGTTCAATTCACGTATTTACCTTGTGGCAGACTATCTCAGGGAAAGGAATATCACTACATGCAGGGTTGTGGGCTTTGATGTGGTGGAGAGAAATCTGGCTGCTGTGCGGGAAGGGTTTGTCCAGATACTTATTGCACAGCATTCTGACGGGCAGGCATTTGCTGCTATCTCGGCAATGACAGAATGGCTCCTTTTGGGGAAAGTCCTGCCGAAAAAGGACAACTTTACACAGATGGATATCCTCAACAGGTACAATTGCGACTATTATATGTAATCTCTTTATCAGGAGGTGATGAAAGGCCGTGTGCCATTGGCATGCAGGCCTGTTCCGGACTGACAATATGTCATGAATCATGATTGGCAGATATTTTGCTGTCTGCCCGGAGGCTTGTCATGCAATATGGCAGCCGTAGACAAACTGAATAAAACATAAATAGATATGGCACAGGAAAATAAAGAAAAAGAAGATGTTCAGCAGCAAAGTCCGGAAATGCCGGAATCAGAGGTGAAGAAGACCGGGGATGCTGCATCTGGGGAAAAGATGTCCGGGAAAGGGGCAAAGGAGATGAAGAAAGAAAAAGAAAAAGAAAAATGCGAAGCCCTTGCCCGCGAACTTGAGGATGTCAAGGCCAGCCTTGCCAAAGAGAAGGATGACTATATCAGAC
>JADILX010000056.1 GCA_017695025.1 Candidatus Cryptobacteroides excrementavium | reverse complement strand
ATATGAAACGACTGATTTTGATGCTGGCCTTGGTGTCAGTTGGGTTCATCGGGTCAGCCCAGAAAAAAGAAACCCGGCAGGAACGTGTTGAACGGTGGAAAAACGATATGGAGGCTTTTCAACAGCGACGGATGAAAAGCATGGCAATATATGATGTGGCGGATTCCCTTGAAGGCAGGATGGCGGAGGAGGCAGTCCGTGGGGCAGATTTTGTCCTCGAGGCGGACGCTGTTACATTCAGACGTGGCAACCGTGTCCAGGTCAATTCAACCACCAATTTCATCTCTGTCAAGGGTGACAGGGCTGTAGTCCAGGTGTCCCCGTCGTATTTTTATGCCGGGCCTAACGGTGTGGGAGGCGTGACGGTAGACGGGGTCATATCCGGAGTGTCTGTCACATCTGACAAGCGGGGGAACATAAGGTATTCGATGAATGTCACAGGTGTAGGCATAAGCGCAAGAGTGGATATCTCAATAAGAAAAGACAGCCCGTATGCCTATGCGGTAGTCATCCCTAATTTCAGTTCCAACAGCATAAGGCTTGACGGGCGGATTGTCCCTTATTCCCTTTCACGTGTCGTAGAGGGCACATCTCTGTAGAACCGGGGCTACAGGTCCCATAAAAAGAAAGAATCATGAAAAAGATACTGTTGTTTTTGCTTATGGCCGTATCGGTCATGGCCTGCCGGAAAGAGCCGGACATGTCTGCTACAGACGGAAACTATTTTGTGTATACTTCGTATGATACAGAAGTGGATTTCACCGGATATACATCTTATATTGTCGCTGACAGTATACTTGTGATGAATTCCGGCCGTTATGATTACCTCAAGGCCTCCGAGTCTGCTGCGGTCAATAATATCGTCCAGGCCTACAACGACGAGATGGCCCGTCTGGGCTATGTCAAGGCGGCATCCAAGGAAGATGCAGATCTGGGCATCCAGATAAGTTATATAGAGGATACCCGGCATTTTGTGGACTATGTCACAGACCCGTACTGGTGGTGGGGCTATCCTGGCTACTGGTCCCCGTCCTGGTGGGGCGGTTATTACGGTGGATGGGCTCCATATGCCTATCCGGTCACGTATTCCTATACATCACATTCATTCCTGGCGGAAATGGTGGATCTGACACCTCTGACAGGGGATGAGGAGACGGACAAGGATGTGAAACTGTCCATAGTATGGAACAGTTACCTTGACGGAAGCCTTGTCTCCGGCTACAGGACAATGGAGAGGCTGAATAGCGCGATTGCCCAGTCGTTTGTCCAGACACCGGCAATTGGAAAGACTGCAGGAGGCGAGTAGAGGGGAGATGTTTTATGGTCATGAGGACCGGATTATTTTCAAGGAGAATACAGATATGAAGATTTTGAAGAATATTATATTGGTGTCGGCAGTATTTTTACTTGCTGCAGTTTCTGCTGATGCCCAGGTAGGCAAGAGATGGTATATCAATGCCGGATGGCAGTTCAATGCGACCCCGGGCAACGGGTGGTCGGAAACAGCCCAGGGATGGGGCGGATACGCAGAGGGAGGCTATTATCTTATGCCGAGAGTGGCAGTCGGATTGTTTGCCTCGTATAATACCAATAATGACTATATTGGTCGGGATACATATTACTTTGAAGGAGGGGCCGTCAATACCGACATGTTCCATTCCATGTATCAACTTCCGTTCGGGGCCACGTTCAGGTACAGGTTTACATGGTCGAAGTTCGAGCCGTATATAGAGGCCAAGGCTGGTGCAAACTACTCGAGCCAGTATGCCTATTTCTCCTCAATGGCTGTCTATGACAAGAACTGGGGATTCTATGCGTCTCCTGAGGTGGGCTTTACCTGGCATCCGTTCAACCGCTCCAATTTCGGTTTCCAGTTTGCCCTCTATTATAGTTATGCCACTAACAGGAGCGATGCGTTCGACATCTGCGGAATAAACAACTGTGGCTTCAAACTCGGCCTTTCATTCTGACGGCATTGCGGCGCAGCGGTACCAGACTGGCGGCAGGCATCTTTCATATGATGTTTGCCGCCTTTATTCTGTGTATTTCGGGAAAATTTGATAACTTTACATTTTGGTAAAGCACCGATTCTATGGAAACACATGTCGTTATAATGGCCGGGGGGATAGGAAGCCGTCTGTGGCCGGTCAGCACACCGGAGATGCCTAAACAGTTCCTGGATATTCTCGGTACTGGCAAGACATTGATACAAATGACGGTGGAACGCTTTCTCGGAGTGTGCCGCATGGAGAATTTCTGGGTGGTCACTTCTGAGAGGTACGCAGGCATTGTCAGGGCACAGTTGCCGGAAATTCCCGACGGGCACATACTTGCTGAACCGGAGCCGCGCAATACGGCCCCATGTATAGCATATGCCTGCAGGAAGATCTCCATGAGGCACGGTGACGCAAATGTTGTTGTGACTCCGTCAGATGCCATAGTGACCGATGTGCCAGGATTTTCGGCTGCCATCGGAAAGGCCCTTGCCTTTACCGCAACTTCTTCCTCGATTGTTACCATAGGCATTGTGCCTGACAGGCCTGAGACAGGCTACGGATATATATGTGCATGTGACAGGGTGCCGGGCAAGATATGTAAGGTGCGTTCTTTCAAGGAGAAACCGGACAGGCAGACGGCGGAACGGTATCTTTCTGAAGGGATGTATTTCTGGAATGCCGGTATTTTTGTGTGGAATGTAGGTACGATTGAAAGGCAGTTGAGACAGTATGCCCCGTCAATAGCAGAAGTGATGGACGCTATGGCCCCGTCTTTTTATACGGAGTCGGAGAGGGAAGTGCTTGCAAGACATTTCGGGGAATGCGAGAAGATATCCATAGACTATGCTGTTATGGAAAAGTCGGATGACATCCATGTGATTTCAGGCGATTTCGGGTGGAGCGACCTGGGAAACTGGTCTGCGGTGTGGAAACATATGGAAAGGGATGGTTCCGGCAATGCCGTGACAGGTGGGGGCGCTGTATTGTCCGGATGCAGCAATTGTGTCGTGCATGTCTCCGGTCATGTGGCAGTAGAGGGCCTTGACGGCTTTATCGTGGCCGAGAAAGACGGCAGCATGCTTGTCTGCCGCATGTCGGAAGAGCAGCATATCAGGGAACTTTCAGAAAAACTGAGGCGCGGATAAGTTTGACGTGGCTCGGGAATGTTATAGGAATCAATCTTTTATGGAAAACAGACCTCATTACAGGACAGTTGTCATCTCTGACGTACATATGGGCTCGAAACATGCCAAAGTCGCTGAAGTGGCTGCATTCCTGTCCGGTGTGGATTGTGATACCCTTATATTGAACGGGGATATCATAGACGGGTGGCAACTGCAGAAAAAATCAGGAGTAAAAGGCTGGAGACCTGAATATACCCTGTTCTTCAAGACCATAATGAAGATGATGGAGAACTGGAATACCAGGGTGATATACATAAGGGGGAACCATGATGATTTTCTTGAGAATATCGCACCTCTGAGACTTGGAAATATCGATATAGTAAGGGACTATATCCTTGAAAGCGGCCAGAAACGCTATTTTATAACGCATGGAGATGTGTTCGACAGTGTCACTTCCAATATGAAATGGCTGGCCAAACTCGGGGACATAAGTTACAATGCACTCCTGCGCATCAATGGCATATACAATAAATACAGGATGAAGCAGGGGAAGCCGTATTTTTCGCTCTCTCAGTTTCTGAAGCATAAGGTCAAGCAGGCCGTGTCTGTCATATCAGGTTTTGAAGGCATGCTAGCAGACCTTGCACGTTCCAAAAAATGCGACGGTGTCATATGCGGACATATACATTATCCGGAGAACAGGATGATCGAGGGTATACATTATCTCAATTCCGGGGACTGGGTAGAGTCTCTGTCTGCCTTGACCGAAACGTTCGACGGTGAATGGTCGATTGTCAGGTATCCGTATGACGGGACACGGTGACTCTGTCCCCGGAGGACGGGATGGTGCCATATGACGGAAAGAAAGTTAGATCTTTAAGACATATTCTGCTATGAAGTATCTTTTTATCGTACAGGGTGAAGGGCGCGGGCATCTGACGCAGGCCATGACGATGGAGCGGATGCTGGATGCACATGGACATGAGGTAGTCGGTATGCTTGTCGGCAAGAGCAAGTCAAGGATTCTCCCGGACTTTTTTCTCAAAGGGGTGAAGGCTCCAGTGCAGCAGTTCGAGAGTGTCAATTTCTTGCCTTCTGCAAAGAACAGGAAGGCAGATATGACCAGGAGCATACTTTACAATCTCGTTACCCTGCCCAAATATCAGAAAAGCGTGAGATTTCTGATGTCTGCCATAAAAAATTCCGGGGCTGATGTGGTCGTCAATTTCTATGAACTTCTTACCGGCCTGACATATCTTTTGTACAATATACGTATTCCTCAGATATGTATAGGGCATCAGTATCTGTTCCTGCATAAGGACTTCAACATGCCACATCACGGCTTTGCGGGAGCATCTGCGCTGAATTTCTATTCGAGGCTTACTGCCATAGGGGCAAGCCGGCATCTCGCCCTTTCCTTCAGGAAGATGCCTGACGATCCCGGGCACAATATCAGGGTTGTGCCTCCTCTGTTGCGGCCTGAAGTGCTTGCCTCGACCCCTTCTCAGGGAAAATATATTCATGGCTATATGCTGAATGCCGGTTTTGCTTCAGATGTGATGAAATGGCATCATATGCATCCTGAAGTCGAACTCAGGTTTTTCTGGGACAAATGGTCTGAAGGGCCTGTGAAGAAGTATGACGATACACTTACGTTCTACACACTGGATGACAAGGAGTTCCTGAAGCAGATGGCCGGATGCATGGCCTATGCGAGCACGGCTGGATTTGAGTCCATATGCGAGGCAATGTATCTCGGGAAGCCGGTACTGATGGTCCCGTCGCATGTTGAGCAGGAATGCAACGCCTACGATGCGACCCGTTATGGAGCGGGAATTGCGGCAAAGGAGTTCGATCTGTCGGCCCTTCTGGATTTTGCCGGGAGGTTCAGCCCGGACCCTGATTTCCCGGCGTGGGCCCGTTCTGCCGAGGAGGTCATCATAAAGGAACTTGAGATGAGTGTCTGATGCTGGCCCGACTAATAATCATGATAAAAGTCAAAAAATATTTGGAGTATTCACAATAAAACTATACCTTTGCAATCCCGTTTGAGAAAAGACCTCTTGGAGACTTCATGGAACGGGTGATTAAAAGGGAAGATTCGTTAGCTCAGCTGGTAGAGCACAACACTTTTAATGTTGGGGTCTTGGGTTCGAATCCCAAACGGATCACGAAACCGGCCTGAGAGACGGCCTTCATGACGCTTCCTTAGCTCAGTTGGTAGAGCACGACACTCTTAATGTTGGGGGGTCCAGGGTTCGAGCCCCTGAGGGAGCACCAAAATAAAAGGCTAATTCAGTGAATGATACTGAGTTAGCCTTTATTCGTATTGGGGGAAATCAGGCATCAAGGAATCTGGGTATAATGGAATATCCCGAACGTCCTTTATTGTCATCCTGAGCGGAAGTCATAGCCCGGAGTCGAAGATTCTGCGGGTAAATACGACAGATCCCTCGGCTGCGCCTGCGGCTTCGATCAGAATGACAGTCGGGTCAGCGGCTTCGACTGCGCTCAGAATGACATAGCCCTGGATGACGTAGTCGGGGCATTGATTTCTAAAGCCTCTGGATTTCCTCCTCCGAAAGCCCCGTCAGTTCAGCGATTAGACTGATCTCAATGCCTTTCGCTTTCATGGCTCGTGCGACATCTGTCTTTCCCTTGGCTTCGCCTTCGGCCAGGCCCTCTGCCTTGGCGGTATAGATAATGTTGTCATAGTCCCGTTCGGTAATCATATCGTGTTCGTATCTGAGTTTCTCCTCCGGAGTGAATTTCGCAATCTCGCAAGCCTCAAACAGTCTCTCGAACGCCCTGACCCGCAACTCCTCCGGCAGCCTGTCCAAAGACCCGACATGCTTCAGCGAATAGCACCACTTGTCCACCAGGCTCACGCAGTCGTGCAGTTCCTTCTTGAAGCGGTGCAGTTCCACAAAGTTAAGAAAAATAGTCTCATCTACGACTTCATTACTGACTTTTTCCCGGAACGTGTACTCGGAGACGAACCTGTCATCCCATATACTTCCGTCGCTCCTGTCGGACTTCTGGATTTCAGTGTTGAGCAGCCCGATGAAATACACCGGAGCGAGGTCATACTCGTGTCTGTCCCGGAATCTCCGTCGTTGCATAAGAGAGGTCGTGCACGCGGCGGTGCTCCGGGAGCAGCACATTCAATAAATCGATGAGAACATCCTTGTTCTTCTCCACCCCGAACACGGCCTTGAATCCCGCCTCCG
>JADILX010000055.1 GCA_017695025.1 Candidatus Cryptobacteroides excrementavium | reverse complement strand
TTCTTCTGTGTCGCAGCATGCGTACCCGAACATCATCCCCTGGTCTCCGGCCCCCTGCTCGTCCGGATTGGCTGTCACCACACCGCGGTTGATGTCCTGGCTCTGCTCGTGAAGCGCCGAGAGGACGCCGCAGGAGTTGGCGTCGAACATATATTCTGCCTTGTTGTAGCCTATCCTGTTGATTACGTCCCTGGCGATACTCTGGATGTCGACGTATGCGTCTTCAGAACGCACTTCACCGCCCACAACCACGAGGCCTGTGCTGCAGAATGTTTCGCAGGCTACCTTTGCCTCCGGATCCTGTCTCAGGAATTCGTCAAGAATGGCATCCGATATCTGGTCGGATACTTTGTCAGGATGGCCTTCTGATACTGATTCTGATGTAAAAAGATATCTCATCGTCTTTTTGTGTTAAATGTTATACTGCATGTCCCGTTGAAACAGTCCCTGACTGCAATCTGCCTGTCCGGCAGGGCAGGGGGGTGGAGTCTCTGGCGGCGACAAAAAAAGCTCCAGGAACTGGAGCATATACACAAAAAACATAAATATTGAATGATGGTCGTATCGATAAATGACCGTTAAGTCAACATTTTAGCATTTTTTTGTGTGGTTGCAAGCAGCCAAATCTCTCCACATTCTGTTTCAGGCCGCAAATATAGGGAATATTTTCTATGGATGTCAATAATTTCGATGAAAATTTACCTGTGGCCGGTTAAATGCCGGCAAAGTATACATACGGAACGTTAAAATTGCGTTAAGTTCAATTAAAATTTCTGTGCGCTTGCTTGATGCTGTTTATAAATTATATATCTTTGCCGCCTGAATGAGACGAATTTTTTATTCTACATATTTATATTCCCACTTATGAAACAAACATTTAAAGGATTGTTGCTGTCATTGGCGGCAATTTTCGTTGCAGGGGGAGTCGCGTCTGCGCAGGTGACCACATCAGGCATGGGCGGGCGCATTGCGGATGAGGACGGTGAGCCTCTTGCCGGTGCTGCCGTCATCGCAGTCCATACTCCTTCCGGAACCCAGTATTCAGCGGTATCGAATGAAGAAGGCCGTTACGTCATCACCGGTATGCGTGCTGGTGGCCCGTACAGCGTAGAAATATCCTATATCGGGATGGCTGATCTCGAATATAACGGTGTGACACTTGCATTGGGCGAGACTTATGAACTGGATGCGGAGATGAAGGTTTCCAACGAACTGGACGCAGTCGTGCTCGTGGCTGAAAGCGCTTTCGACTCTCACAAGACCGGGGCGGGCACCAACTTTACTCTCGGTGCAATCCAGAATACCCCTACTGTAGACAGAAGCATTTATGATATAGTGCAGTACAATCCGCAGGCATCTATGACCATGGAGGGCGGAATATCTTTCGCAGGTACGAACAACCGCTATAACAGTTTCCAGGTGGATGGTGCTGTGGCCAACGATGCTTTCGGGCTTTCAAGCCAGGGCTACAATGGAGGCCAGGCCGGTGTCTCTCCTGTCTCTCTGGATGCACTTGATGCCATACAGGTGGTGGTGGCACCTTTCGACGTGCGTCAGTCCGGCTTTACGGGTGGTGCCATAAACTCTGTGACCAAATCAGGTACGAATACTATCACAGGTTCCGCCTATACCTATTTCAACAACCAGGATTTTATAGGAGTCACTCCGGGCAAAATATCCGGAGACCAGAAGCGCTCGAGGTATGCGCAGCAGACCTCCCAGGTATACGGTTTTACTATCGGTGCACCGATCATCAAGGACAAACTCTTCATTTTCGCCAGTGCCGAGTATACAAGGAATTCCACTCCGAATGTCTATACTCCGGCAAACGGCTCTTATGATGGAGTCCAGTTGACGGAAGATGTCATTCTGAAGGATGGGACTAATCTGGGAAATGTATTCAACTCTGCCATAGCAGATGCCGTAATCAAGCATTATGAGGAAACTTATGGAGTTTCAAATACCGGTGAATCCTATTCCCAGCATCAGGTTATAGACCAGTCGATAAATGCCATGCTCAGACTCGACTGGAACATAAAGGACAATCACAAATTCATGTTCCGTTACCAGATTCTTGACGGTTATTCGGACAAGTACGGATCTGATGCAAGCACATATGTGTTTAACAATTCTTCATACAGGCAGTCCAATCAGACCCATACTCTCGTGGCGGAACTGAATTCCCGTATTTCCGATATGGTTTCCAATGAATTCCGTGCCACTGCTACCATTGTCAGGGACAAACGTTCTGTCCCATATAAGGGCGCCAACGTATATATAGGAAGACACGAACCGGTAATGTTGAACATAGGGACAGACTACAGTTCCGGTGCCAACGAAGTACACTCAGATGTCTATACCATTTCAGATAATGTATCCATCTTCAAGGGCAACCACAATATCACTGTCGGTACCCATAATGAGTTCTTCCGGTTCTACAATGTCTTCATTCAGGCTGCATATGGCTCATACGGGTTCAATACCATAAACGGCTTTCTGAATGATGAATTCGGGACTGACGGATATGGTTATGCCTACAATTACGCCGACCCGTCAGTGACAGGCGGCAAAAGTATCTGGGGCGGCACACCGCGTGCGGCACAGTTCGGTTTCTATGCGCAGGACGAGTGGAAGCCTAGTACACGCTTTACCCTGACCTACGGCCTGCGACTGGATATCCCGACCATGCTGAACAAACCTACCGAGAATCGGGATTTCAACGCCAGCGAGATAGCGAAGTTCAATGACCAGTATGTGGGTACTGTGCCGAAGGCTTCAGTTCTCTTTTCTCCGAGAATCGGTTTCCGCTGGTATATGGACAAGGACAAGAAGTCGCTTTTGCGCGGAGGAGCCGGTATATTTACAGGACGTGTGCCTTTTGTCTGGATAGAAAATGCATACAACAACACCGGAATGGAGTACAAGTCGGTATCAGTCTACGACCAGGGCGAAATGGCGCAACTTCCGTTTACGAGCAATCCATATCAGGATATAGTCAATAATCCGGATCTGGATTTCATCACGCCTGGCAGTTCGAATACGATAAACACTGTATCGGAGAACTTCAAGTATCCTCAGACTTTCCGCCTGAATCTTGGATATGAACAGGTTTTCAGCCATGGATGGAAATTCACTTTCGATGCTTTATATTCCAAGGGCATCAACAACGTCTACTTCAAGAATCTGGCAGTGAAGGAAACTGACAATGTGGTGTATGCCGTCGGACCTGACGTGCCGGGCAAGACTGCAACCCTTTACGATTATGTGGATGCAGACAGCCCTTATACCACGGTCGTAGGTCTGGAGAACACGAACAAGGGCTTCTCGTATTCGTTGAGCGCCCAGCTGGAAAAGAGTTTTGACTTCGGTCTCAACCTTATGGCATCATATACCTTCGGCCATTCTTACTCTGTAAATGACGGGCTGTCATCTACTGCCATGTCCAGCTGGCAGTACAACTATGCCGTGAATTCCAATGATCCGGAACTTTCATTTTCGTCTTTCGACCGCCCTCACAAGGTGATGGCAGTGGTTTCATATACTACTCCTAAATATGCGGCAGGCCGGCTACAGACGTCTGTTTCATTGACTTATACGGGCAACAGCGGCAGGAGATATTCCTACACTTTGAGTGACGGCGGTGTGGATTTCAATCAGGACAGGGCAAATTACAATTCATTGATGTATATACCTACGGCTTCCGAAGTGCAGCAGATGAAATGGGCGGATGCAGCAGATGCAGCGCTGTTTGAGGATTTCATAAAGGGTGACAAGTATCTCAGCAAACACAGAGGCGAGTGGTCCGAGAGATATGGAGCCATCACTCCGTTCGAGAACCATTTCGACTTGCATATCGCCCAGGACTTCTATTATGACAGGAAAAGCGGACGAAAGATCCAGTTCGTGGTGGATTTCATGAATATCGGGAATATGTTCAATTCTGAATGGGGCGTGTTCAGATATTTCAGCCGTCCTTACCGTCAGGCTCTGATTGTCAATGCTACAAATCAGGACGGGACAACAGGAAATATGATACCTGAATACAAGTATACCGAGCCTGTCGACCTGTCTGCATCACTCAATGATGTCCTGTCCCGCTGGCGCTGCCAGATCGGTCTCAGGGTGACGTTCTGATGAATGTACATGCTGATATAAAAAATGCACGGCAACTGCCGTGCTTTTTTATTTAAAGTTAAAATTACATTAAATCCGCTTTAAAATTGTTTCTTGTCACTTGATACTGTTTATAAATTGTATATCTTTGCCGCCAAAATGAGACTGATTTATCTTGCCGGAATATTGGGAGAATACCTTAATTTTTATATATTTTCACTTATGAAACAAACATTTAAAGGATTATTGCTGTCGTTGGCGGCAATTTTGCTTGGGGTGGGTATTGCATCTGCTCAGGTGACGACGTCAAGTCTCGGCGGACGCATTGTAGATGAGGCTGGAGAGCCTCTGGTCGGTGCAGCGGTCATTGCTGTCCACACCCCATCTGGTACACAGTATTCAGCGGTTGCAAATGAAGAAGGCCGCTATGTGATCAACGGTATGCGTTCAGGCGGCCCGTATTCAGTAGAAATCTCTTTCATCGGTATGTCTGACATTGAATATCAGGATGTCACGCTCAAACTCGGCGAACCGTACCAGATAGATGCAGTGATGAGTTCGTCCAGTGAACTTGATGCAGTCCTTGTTGTGGCAGAATCGGATTTCAATGCCAACAAGACAGGGGCAGGAGCAAGTTTCAGTCTGAGTGCTGTCGAGAATATGCCTACTATTGACAGGAGTATATATGATATTGTGAAATATACACCTCAGGCATCACTCAACAAGTCGGGCGGTATCTCTTTTGCCGGATCCAACAACCGCTATAACAGTTTCCGCGTCGATGGTGCCGTGGCAAATGACTCGTTCGGTCTTGCCCCTTCAGGAACCAATGGAGGCCAGACAGGGGCAAATCCTATCTCTCTTGACGCTATCGAAGAAATCCAGGTTGTCGTGGCTCCTTTTGATGTGCGCCAGTCAGGCTTTACCGGTGGTGCCATTAATGCCGTGACAAAGTCCGGAACCAACCAGGTGAAAGGCTCTTTCTATGGGTATTTCAACAACCAGGACTTTATAGGAACTACTCCAGGTGCTCTCGCTGAAGGGGAAAAAAGAGAAAAATATTCAACGCAGAATACACAGACCTATGGCTTTACCGTAGGTGCCCCTATCATCAAGAACAAACTGTTCATTTTTGCAAGTGCCGAATATTACAGGCAGTCATATCCTAATATCTATACTCCGGCCAATGGTTCATACAATGACGAGACTCTGAAGAGTGATGTCATGTATAATGGACAGAACCTTGGTAACGTATTCACTCCTGAGATCGCTGATGCCGTCATAGATTATTATGAGAAAACATACGGTGTGTCATCGGGTGAGAGTTACAGCCCGCATCAGGTCAATACCACGTCCATCAATGCACTGGCACGTATAGACTGGAACATCAACGACAATCACAAACTGATGCTCCGCTACCAGTTCATGGATGCTTCGGATGACAACTATGGCTCTTCGCTGAATGCCTATTATTTCAACAACTCTTCGTACAAGATGTCCAACCTCACCAATACGATAGTCGCCGAACTCAATTCGCGTATATCGGACGAGGTGTTCAATGAGTTCCGTGCTACGGCAGTGTTTGTCAGGGACAGTAGGTCGACTCCTTATAGCGGGGCAACCATGTACATCAAGGATAATTTCACCATTAATATCGGTACTGAATATTCTTCTGGTGCCAACTCGATGAGTTCTGACACTTATACTATATCGGACAATGTGTCAATCTTCAAGGGCAACCATAATATTACGGTGGGAACACATAATGAAATATACAGTTTCAACAATGTCTTTCTGCAGTATGCATATGGCGGATACACCTTCAACAGCCTCGCTGATTTCTTTGAAAATAAGATTGCCGAGTTCAACTACAGGTATGCCGATCCAACCATGAAGGGTGTAAATGGCCCGAGATGGGCAGCCACGACATATGCTGCCCAGTTCGGTCTCTATGCACAGGACGAGTGGAAGCCGAATACCCGTTTTACCCTTACTTATGGTCTGCGTATGGACATGCCTCTCCTTCTTAACAAGCCGACTGAAAACCCGGAGTTCAATGCTTCTGCAATATCTTCGCAGTATGGTGAGAAAGTAGGTGTCACACCGAAGGCTACCGTGCTTTTCTCTCCGAGGATAGGGTTCCGCTGGTATATAGACAAGGAGCATAAGTCTCTTCTCAGGGGAGGCGCGGGTCTTTTCACGGGCCGTATACCTTTTGTATGGCTTTCCAATGCGTACAACAACACCGGAATGGAAGCCAAGTCCATCAAGTATAGCAACCCTCCTGCAGGTTTCCCGACCACAAGCAATCCATATAAGGATATTGTCCAGACCGGGGCTGCCTCTGCAGGTGGAAAGGCAACGATCAATACCCTCAATGAGAATTTCAAATATCCTCAGGTATTCCGTGTCAATCTCGGCTTTGACCAGGATTTCGGTTATGGCTGGAAATTCTCGTTCGATGCCTTGTATTCAAAGAATATAAACAATGTATTCTTTAAGAATCTTGCCCTTACCCCTGACAAGTCGGTGTATGGTGTGAATGCTTCCGTAGCCGAGTCCAACCCGAACAGTGTCGCAACGTATTATAAGGTGGATGACTCATATGCCAATGTCATTGCCCTAGACAACACAAACATGGGTTATTCATACTCTATATCAGGCCAGATTCAGAAGCACTTCAATTTCGGCCTTGACCTTATGGCGGCATACACCTTCGGCCATTCCTACTCTGTAAATGATGGAGCCTCTTCAGTGGCCCTGTCCAACTGGAACAACTATCTCTCTGTCAATACCAATGTCCCGGCCTTGTCTTACTCCCTGTTCGACAGGCCTCACAGGATAGTTGGTGTGATATCATATACTTCACCTGTATATGCCAAGATAATGCGTACCACAGTATCGCTTTCATATGAAGGGACAAGCGGACAACGCTATTCATATACGATGGATGAGGATGTGGACTTCAACGGGGACGACAAGACAGGTAACTCCCTGATGTATATCCCGACTCAGGCAGAGATAGGCCAGATGAACTGGTCAGATCCTTCGGATGCTGCCAGATTCGAGCAGTTTATCCGCAGTGACAAGTATCTCAGGAGCCACAGGGGACAGTGGTCAGAGAGGTTCGGTGCCATAGCCCCGTTTGAAAACCATTTTGACCTCCATATTGCTCAGGACTTTTATTATGACAAGAAGAACGGGCGCAAGATACAGGTTCTCGTGGACTTCATGAATATCGGCAACCTCTTCAACCGTGAATGGGGCCTTTATTATCCGTCCACATGGTACCGTAATGTACTTCAGGTTACCGATGTAAAGGCTGATGCATCAGGCAATATGACCCCGACATACGGCTTCTACAGGAATGACCTCAACTTCAGTGATTTCAATTCAAGGTGGAGATGTCAGATAGGTCTAAGGCTCACATTCTAAAAAGATTTCATCATGAAAAATTCAATAAAATTTCCTATAGTTCTTTCCCTTTGCGCATTGATGGCAATGTCATGCAATGAGGAACCGGCTCCGCTTGCATCTTCAGTTGAGGTAGACAAGTCAAGCCTTACTTTCGAAAGCGAGAACGCAGCACCTCAGACAGTCAATGTCTCGGCAGAAGGAGACTGGCTGGCAGTAGTTCCAGACTGGCTGGATGTCCAGCCTAATTATGGTACCGGAGATGCGGTGGTCACTGTGTCTGCAGATGACAATCATGATACTGACGGAACTCTGGCAGGCCCACGCAAGGCAACAATATCATTCCTCGGGAATGATGTCTTGGCCGAGGTGGCAGTCGCCCAGGAGGGAGACCCGGCAAAAGATCCCACGCGCACATACAGGCAGGTCCGCACCGTTACCAGCGGAAAGGCCTATCTTATCGTGAGCGGGACTTCTGCTGCAAAACCGGTAAGTGGCAGTTATGGCTATCTGAATGTAGACGCTGTCGAAGTGGCCGGGGATGAGATAGTGATGGAAAGCGCGGACAACGGCTTTACGTTCACCTCTGTAGACGGTGGCTATGCCATTCAGGATGTTTCCGGCAAGTACTATTATCAGTCAGGTGGTTATGATAATTTCAATGTGTCTTCCAGCATGCCTGAGTCAGGTGCGGTATGGACACTGGAATTGCAGCCGGACGGTACAATGAAGATAACGAATGTCACTACTGGCAAATATATCCAATTGGATTCGAAGTATGGTACATATGGCTGCTATTCCTCAGAAAGAGGGGCACTTCCTGTACTCTATGAGGAGCAGCCGAAATAGGTATACATTTTGTTCCTGAATCTTGGGGACAGCCGTTAAATTTGGTTCCGGCGGATGGACTCCGCCGGAATTTTTTTGTGATTAAGAATATTTTCAGTCATGGACAGCATTTTTTATGGATTTCTCGAAAAGGCAGAGAAACTGTATGGAGAGGGTGTGCTCTGCCGGCAGAATGCCAGGTTTGGTGAGGCGATCAATGCTTTTGCGTCTTCAGCGGAGTGTGCCGGAAAGGCTTTGGCTATTCTTGATGAGGTCTCTGCCGGGTCTGGCCGGCCTCTGGGTACGGAGGACTCAATCCATGTCACGGAAGCCCTTTGCGGGGGTAGGGATGCGGGCTGCCATGATGAGATGAGACGTGCGCTTATGGACATCCGCAGCCGGGCAGAAGCCTCTGTGGCCCTTATCAGGGAGATCAACGGTTTTGTCAATACCGACCTTATGAACCCTTAGAGCCCCTGTCTTTCGGTGAGGCTGACGTATTTGCCGGTGATAATGCCTTTCCTGTCAGTTGTCATGATGTATGGCAGGCTTGTCAGGTCGAACGAGTTGAATAGTGTTTCTGCGCAGGAGGGGTAGGAACTGAATATCTCGTCCATGTCTATCAGCAGTACTGCTGTGTCCGGAGATTCTGCGGCAAGTGAAGCGGCTGCCTCTATCTCTGCCTTGCATACCGGGCATCCTTCCGTATGGAAGATGATGACAGCATTTTTGCGGAGCCTGTCAAGCCGGTATTCCCCGTATCTCGTCTTCCCCCGGTATAGCCAGGTGGCGTGCACTTTTATCGCCTCCACCTTTGTCCCGGCAGCCGCCCTGGACAGCAGTTCGTCCAGAACTTCTGCAAACTGTACTATCTTCAGTGTGTCGTCCGGAGTATTCCAGATGTCGTCTCTGCCGAGAATCATCTTCTTGACAAGGTGCTCTGCAGCGCATTTGAACCGGCCTTCCCGTTTCCCGGACAGATAATACAGCAGGTCTCCCTCCATCTGTCTGAACAGTGCCGTGTCTCCCGCCTCCTTGAGAGTGCGGGTCTCGATGTGGCCGGCTATATCCGTAATATCCTGGCAGGTGGAAGATGCCGGGTCTGAAAACAGCGAGTCATAGAATTTCTCTGATTCCGCTGAACCGTATTCGAGATCCTGTCTTTGCTGGGCCAGGAGTCTTCCCAACAGTTCTTCAAGTGCATGGCTGTCAAGTCCTCTGCCGGCTATGATGCCTTCAGGGGAGACCAGAAACATCTTCGGCGTCTCAAGCACTCCGTATTTCATCTGGAAGCCTGAGCGCATGTCCGGATCCCACAGATTGACTGTCCTTGTGTTCAGTGCCGTCAGTGTCAGCTGGCTGCCAATGTATTCTTTCCATTCTGCCTCATTGTCTCCGGTATATATGGCGTACAGGTCGGCAGGAAAGTCATCATTGTCAAGTATGTTCCTGAGCAGGATTGTCTCCATCCTGCATTTTGCGCAGTCCGTGTCATAGAAATAGAGTATGCTGTACCGGCCCGTATCCGAAAATGCTGCATTTACGCTGTCTTCCGGAGACCCGGGGCTGTCTGTGCCTGATGCCGGGAACAGGGTCATGCCCAGCCCTGAAGTGTCCTTGAGTGTCACTTCAGGTGCTTTCATGCCGAGAAGGGAACTTCTGTTGAATCTGGCGAAAATCTTGGCTGTCATGAGTTCTTCCGGGCTTCTCATGCTGATTTTCCCGGGGATGAACCATTCGTCGCACAAGTGTATTGCCACAGCCTCTGCCCCCATGATGCGTGAACCAAGGTAGTGGTCGAATATCGTGAGCGCTACTGTCTGTCTTACAGATGAGTCTGTGCAGCTCGATATGAGAAAGTCGGCTTCTTTGCCCTGTATTTCGAACGGTTCTGTGCTGATGGCTTCGAGATATTCCTGCAGCCTGTCTTTCAGGGCCTGCAATGATGATGAATCTGGTGTGGCAGCCTCCCCTCCGGTACTTTCTGCCGCCGGTACGGCTGTCCCGGGCGGCTCTGTCCCATGGCACGGCCTGACCACTGTCAGACAGGGCAGCAATGTCAGGATGATTATAGCCAGGCGTCTCATGTCTTTATATCTTTTTTTGCCAGGCGTCAGCCGCAAGGCTATGGAGGTCTACTCCTTCCGGGATGAAGAGCGAGGTATCCCCATGGTGTTTCAGCAGGTCTCTGACTGCGGTGGAAGATATGTGGGCAAATTCCTGGGCCGTAGGGATGATGATTGTCTCTATCTCTGGTGCGAGTTTCCGGTTGGCATCTGCTATCGAGCGTTCGGTCTCGAAGTCGATCATGTTTCTTACGCCACGGACAATATGCCTTATGCCCAGACTGCGGCATGCATCGACAGTAAGATTGTCATATGAAATGATGTTTACTCCTTTGAGCCCTTCTGTCGCCTGACGTATTATCTCCATTTTTACTTCAGTGGGGAAGAAGCCGCGCTTGTCGATGTTTATGCCGATGGCCACGGTGACTTCATCGAACATGGTAAGCGCCCGCTTGAGAATATTGAGATGGCCTGAGGTGAACGGGTCAAAGGAGCCTGGAAACAAAGCTTTGGTATTCATCGTATGTCAGTAGTTTTCATGTTGTGTCTTATGTGTCTGGCATCGGGCTGCCGTCTGCCGGCAAGGAAGACTACAGTTGCCAGTCCACCGGGGACTTCCCTTCCTCTTCAAGTATCGCGTTTGCCTTTGAGAAATGTCGGCAGCCGAAGAATGCGCCTCCTGCAAGAGGGGAGGGATGTGCCGCTTCAAGCACATGGTGGCGGGATGTGTCTATAAGCGACTTCTTGCTGCGTGCGAAATTGCCCCACAGCAGGAAAACCACTCCGTCCAGATGGTCGGAGATATATTTTATCACGGCATCAGTGAACTCTGTCCAGCCGATTCTGCTGTGGGAGGCAGCCTGCCCGGCCCTGACTGTGAGGATGGCATTGAGCAGGAGCACGCCCTGCCTTGCCCAGTTCTCAAGGTTCGGGCGTCCGCTCATTGTGATGCCGAGGTCATCATGGATTTCCCTGAAGATGTTCTTGAGGGATGGGGGAGCCGGCATGTTGTCCGGTACTGAGAATGACAGCCCCATCGCCTGGCCTGCACCGTGATAGGGATCCTGTCCCAGAATCACGATTTTGACCTTGTCGACCGGTGTGAGTTCAAAAGCCTTGAAAATCTGTCTGCCCGGAGGATATATCGTCTGTCCCGCAGACTTTTCCTCGTGAAGGTATCTTACGAGATTTTCAAAATAAGGTTTTTCAAATTCGTCCTTGAGGGCCTCTTTCCAGCTCTCTTCAATCTTAACATCCATTTTCAGAGAAATCAGTCAGGCAAATTTATGAAAAAATTGCCTTGATGACATCGTCTATCGACTTGACGTAGATGAAATCGAGACCTTTGATATAGATTTCCTTGATATCTTCGATGTCCTTGCGGTTGTCTTCGGAGATGATGATGGTATGGATTCCTGATCGTTTGGCGGCAAGGATCTTTTCCTTTATGCCTCCTACCGGCAGCACCCTGCCGCGCAATGTCATCTCACCTGTCATGGCTATGCCGCTCCTGACCTGCTGCCCGCGGAGGGCGGAGACCATCGAACTGACCATGGTGATACCCGCTGACGGCCCGTCTTTCGGCACGGCACCTTCAGGGACATGCACATGGATGTCTTTCTTTGCGAAATCTTCAGATGACATGTTTGCCATCTGCGGGTGTGCCTTTATGTACTGGTAGGCTATCGTGGCAGACTCTTTCATCACATCGCCCAGGTTGCCTGTCATTGTGAGCACACCTTTGCCGTCGCTGATGGAACTTTCGATGAAAAGTATCTCCCCTCCCATTTCAGTCCATGCGAGTCCTGTTACAACTCCCGGTGCCTCGTTTCCTTTCTGCATGTCATGGAAACTTGTCGGCAGCCCGAGATATTCTTTAAGGTGCTCCTTCTTGATGACCTTCGGATAGTCTTCCTCAAGCGCTATCTTCTTGGCTGTCACCCTTGCTATCTTGGCAATCTGCTTCTCCAGCCCGCGGACTCCCGACTCGCGTGTGTACTGGTCGATGATGGCTGCAAGTGCTGTCTTGTCGATTCTCAACTGCTTTTTGCCGAGCCCGTGCTCTTCGAGCTGTCTCGGGATGAGATAGTCTTTGGCTATGCTCATCTTTTCTTCTGCGAGGTAGCCGGATACGGATATCATTTCCATCCTGTCGCGCAGGGCTGGCTGGATGGTGGCCGTGTTGTTGGCCGTGGTGATGAAAAGCACGTGCGACAGGTCGTAGTCGATGTCGAGGTAGTTGTCGTGGAACGTGGTGTTCTGCTCCGGGTCAAGTGCTTCGAGCAGGGCTGATGACGGGTCTCCCTTGATGTCGCTGCTTATCTTGTCTATCTCGTCAAGTACGATGACAGGGTTGGATGTCCCGGCCCTGTTGATGCCGTTCAATATCCTGCCCGGAAGCGCTCCGACATAGGTCTTCCTGTGTCCCCTGATTTCGGACTCGTCGTGCACTCCACCAAGGGCTATACGGACGTACTTTCTTCCAAGTGCCCTCGCGATGGACTTCCCGAGGCTGGTCTTTCCCACTCCCGGAGGCCCGTAGAGACAGAGGATCGGGGATTTCATGTTGCCTTTGAGTTTCAGCACGGCAAGGTATTCTATAATCCTGTCCTTGACTGTCTCCAGCCCGAAGTGGTCTTCATCCAGCACTTTCTGGGCGTGCTTCAGGTCGAGGTTGTCCTGTGACATCTCTCCCCATGGCAGGTCAAGCATAAACTGGATGTAGTTGAACTGGATGCTGTATTCAGGAGATGACGGATTGTATCTTTCCAGTTTCACCATCTCCTTTTCAAATATTTCCTTAACCGTGTCCGGCCATATTTTTTCTTCTGCCCTTGCCCTCAGTTTTTCGAAATCCTCCATCTCGTCCATCCCGAGTTCTTCCTGGATGGTCCTTAACTGGCTGTTGAGGTAGTACTCCCTCTGCTGCTGGTCTATCTCTGTCTTTACCTTCTGGTTGATGTCCTGCTTTATCTTCAGCAGTTCAATCTGTGTGTCGAGGACCGTGAGCAGTTTCATGGCCCTCTCCTTGACGTCCGCATACTGCAGGAGTTCCACCTTGTCCATGAAATTGTCGGCCTCCATGGTAGACGCCACGAAATTGACGAGGAACTCGAAATTGTCTATGGATTTCAGGGCGGATGCAGCCTCGCGAGGCATGTATGCCGACATCTTTATCATGGTGATAGCCTTGTCCTTTATCGCTTCGGCTATCATCTTCACGTTCTTGTCCTTTTCATCAGGCACGATGTCGCTGAGATAGTGCACCATACCGAGCATGTACGGCTCGTATTCCGTGATGGTGTCGATCTCGAACCTCTTGAATCCCTGCAGGATGGCAGTAATGGTGCCGTCAGGCATCTCGAGGGTCTTGATGATGCGTGATACGGTCCCGTATCTGTACAGGTCATTTTTTGTAGGCTCTTCTACAGAGATGTCTGTCTGGGGGACTGCACCTATATATCTGTTGTTCTTCTCGGCATCTTCAATCAGCCGGATGGATTTCTCCCTCCCGATCGTTATGGGGTATATGGTACCCGGGAACATCACGGCATTCCTCAGGGCAAGTATGGGCAGTGAATCAGGAAGTTCCGATTCGTCGATCTTCATGAATCCGTCCCCCTGCATCACAGGTATTATGTTGACTTCTGCTCCAGACGGAGACAGGATGTCTCTGATGTTATTCTTCATATATACTGTCCTTCCTTGTTATTATTATTAAAGGTACTGCATGACGGCCCGTACTGACATTATGTCAGTGACTGCCCCGCGCAGAGACCGGCAGCACATATTGTCAATCTCTGTGCCAGACAGGAACGGCTGTCTCCCGGGAAGCAGTCCCGTATCCTGAAATCTGCATCTGGCGTGCCTCAGCCATGTTTCTCCCGATGACGTCAAGTGTAAAAAAATCAAAATAAATTCCCGTTACGATTTTGAATATTAAAAAAATAAATCTAATTTTGCGCCCTAATGACGAAAAGATTTTTAGGTTTTTAAATTCTATATTGTTATGACAAAGGCAGAGATTGTAAACGAGATTGCGAAAGCAACTGGGATTGAAAAGATTACTGTACAGACGGTGATTGAGTCATTCATGGAGAGCGTAAAAGGTTCCCTCGCTAAGGGTAATGCCGTATATCTCCGTGGTTTCGGCAGCTTCATCATCAAGCACAGGGCTGAAAAGGCTGCACGCAATATCACCAAGAACACGACCATGACTATTCCTGCACACAATATTCCGGCTTTCAAGCCAGCAAAGGTATTTGTGAATGTAGTTAAGAAATAATTGTATTGTTAAATTTTTTAGAGTATGCCAAGCGGTAAGAAAAGAAAGAGACATAAGATGGCTACGCACAAACGTAAAAAACGTTTGCGCAAGAATAGACATAAGAAGAGAAAGTAATTTCTTGGTGTCTGCCATTTTAGCAGTCTGCTGAATTAAAAGGGTGACCGGTGGATATGGTCGCCCTTTTGTGGTTAAGAGGGAATGTCTCTTTTACAGGCGGCCCTTCTTCCATGCCGTTCTTGAAAATGAATTTTCTTGATGGAATCTGTTAAGGATCTTATTGTCGATGTCAATTCGGCTGAAGTCTCGATAGCCCTGCTGGAGAACCACAGGCTGATC
>JADILX010000054.1 GCA_017695025.1 Candidatus Cryptobacteroides excrementavium | reverse complement strand
CAGCCACGACCGCTCCGCACGATATCCATTAATCAAAATAATTTCCACACTAAAGTAACTCCGGCGTTGACCGGGCCGATCCAGTGCTTCGTCCCGTTGCCGCTGCGCACCCGCACGCCGTCTATCACATCGTATCTCTGTATCGGCGTTCAGGTAGCCCAGTCCGAGTCCGAAGCCCATATCGAGCGCATCTGTCAGACGCAGATGGTAGCCGCCGGTGATGCCGCCGCCCAGAAGGTCGCCCTGACGGCCGGTGCCCGAGAACCTGTAGTTGAACTGTCAGGCCTTGAACATCGCGCCCACATACCAGGCTTTCTTCTCTCCCAGATACCAGCGCACCTCCGGCATTACTTCCCAGAGGGCGTAGCGGCGGGCGTCGCCTTTCCTCGGATGCGAGGCCCTCAAGTCCTTCGAAGGCCACGAGGTCCATGAAGTCCACGAACTGTTCACCAGGATGCCCACGGACGGGCTGATGCGCCACTCCAGCCCCAAGTCGGGCGTGAGCGTGGCCCAGCGCAGCAGGTTGGCCCGCATGGAAAGTACATAGGAAGTCTTTGACAAAGAATTATCTGGCTCTTCCTGAAGCGGACATTTTGTGTCAGTTCGGGAAGAGTCCGGGCAGTCCGGGCAAGCCGGTTGTGTATGGATGGTTGAATCCGAAGGAAGACCGTAGTAGACTCCGAGCCATTCGGGATCAAATGCGGCTATGGAATTGTCTGCATTCACCATCCTGTCCTGGGCCGCCAATGGCTGGAAAGATGCGGACAGAAAGAATATTATTGAACAAACGGTGATAATGCCGGCGAGGATTTTTCCGGACGGAAATAAACTGTCAGTAAAGGATTTTAGGCTGAGAAATTCCCCCCCCTACGCGGTTTTGGTGTCAGGGAGGCAACTGTTCTGTCTGAATATGAGATTCATATGATATGAGATTGATTGTGGCAAAGATAAATATTGATATGGAATCATACAATGAAAATTTGTGCCTGGCTTTGAAAAAATGTAATTTTGTCTCCCCGTATGACGGATTTTCAAATTTTGACGGAGGATGAACTGAAGATGAAAGTATGTATAGCGGAGAAGCCAAGTGTGGCGAGGGAAATAGCAGATGTGCTTGGCGCGAAGACAAGGAGGGACGGGTATCTTGAGGGAAACGGCTATCAGGTGACATGGACATTCGGCCATCTGTGCATGCTGAAGGAGCCTCAGGACTATACTCCGCAATGGAAATACTGGTCGTTGTCATCACTTCCGATGATTCCGGGACGATTTGGCATAAAGCTGATAGACAACGAGACATACAGGCACCAGTTTTCAATCATCGAGGGCCTTATGCAGAATGCCGAGATGATAATCAACTGCGGGGATGCCGGGCAGGAAGGCGAACTCATCCAGAGATGGGTGATGCTCAAGGCAAAGGCCAGATGTCCGGTCTATAGGCTTTGGGTGTCTTCCCTCACAGAGGAGGCCATCAGGGAGGGATTCGCCAGTCTCAAGGATCAGAAGGAATATGACCGTCTGTACGAGGCCGGGCTTTCCAGGGCCATCGGGGACTGGATTCTGGGCATGAATGCCACACGGCTCTATACCCTGAGGTTCGCCCAGAACAGGCAGGTCCTTTCCATAGGCAGGGTCCAGACACCGACTCTCGCCCTCATAGTGAAGAGGCAGGAGGAGATAGAGAATTTCAAGCCGGAGCCATATTGGGAACTGAAGACAAAATACAGGGGAGTGCTGTTCTCATCAGTCAAGGGAAAGTTCCAGGTGAAAGAAGACGGGGAGGGTCTGCTCGAAAAAGTCAGGACATCGGACTTTATGGTCACTGACATTTCCGAAAAGAAGGGGAAGGAGTTCGCCCCGCGGCTCTTTGACCTGACTTCACTCCAGGTGGAATGCAACAGGAAGTTCGGATATACTGCTGACGAGACACTGAAACTCATCCAGTCCCTGTATGAAAAGAAACTGACTACCTATCCGCGTGTCGACACGACTTTCCTCAGCGATGACATATATCCGAAGGTGCCGGGCATATTAAAGGGACTCAGGGGCTATGAAACTCTGACTGCCCCTCTTGCGGGGAAAAAACTGCCGAAAAGCAAAAAGGTGTTTGACAACTCGAAGGTGACTGACCACCATGCAATAATCCCGACAGGCGTTCCCCCAACCAATGCCGATGCAAGGGAAATGAGCGTCTATGACCTTATCGCAAGGAGGTTCATTGCCGTTTTCTATCCGGAGTGCCAGGTGGCTGTCACCACGGTATCCGGACAGGCTGCGGAAATCGGCTTCAAGGCTACCGGAAAGCAGATTCTGGATCCGGGGTGGAGAGCCGTGTTTGCGCAGCCTGCAGACAGTCCGGAAGGACAGGGCACTGCCCGGACTGAACATCAGGACCCGAGTGAGCAGGACGGTCAGGATACCGACGGACAGCATGTCCAGGAAGAGGAAAAGATCCTGCCTCCATTTGTGAAAGGCGAAACCGGGCCACACGAGCCTCTGCTCAAGGAAACATGGACGACACCTCCGAAGCCGTATACTGAGGCCACGCTCCTTCGGGCAATGGAGACTGCCGGCAAGGCTGTAGAAGATGAGGAATTACGTGATGCATTGAAAGAGAACGGCATAGGCCGTCCGTCCACAAGGGCGTCCATCATCGAGACCCTCTTCAAGAGACGGTACATCAGAAAGGAAAGAAAAAGTCTTTTCCCGACTGACACCGGCAGGGAACTTATCGGACTCATCAAGGAAGACCTGCTGAAAAGTGTTGAACTGACAGGCCAATGGGAGAAGAAACTCCGGATGATCGAGAAGGGCGCCTACGATGCGAAGACATTCATCGATGAACTCAAGGACATGTCGAAGGACATCGTGATTTCAGTGCTCTCGGACAATTCTCTCCGTGCTGAGAAAATCGGAAACAAACAATGATATTATGGAAACTCTGACAAACGGTGTGCTGACAATAGAAGTCAGCAGTCATGGCGCAGAACTCTGCAGCATCAGAAAAGGCAGGACCGAGTATTTGTGGCAGGCAGACCCGGCATTCTGGAAAAGGCATTCCCCGGTGCTTTTCCCGATAGTGGGGAGCCTGTGGAACGGAAAATACAGGGTCGGGGACAAAGAGTATGAAATGTCCCAGCACGGTTTCGCAAGAGACATGGATTTTACCCTTGTTTCAAAGACAGACAATGAAATATGGTACAGGCTCGAGTCCTGCGGGGAGACACTTGCCCGCTATCCGTATACTTTTGTGCTTGAAATCGGATATCGCCTTGACGGCAACAGGGTGGAAGTGCTCTGGAAGGTGTCCAACCCGTCGGACTCTGACATGTATTTCCAGATAGGGGCGCATCCGGCTTTCTATTATCCGGACTTCGACCCTCAGACTGAAGACAGGGGATATTTCCTGCTTGAAAGACAGGCATCAGCACTTTCAGAGAGGCAGGAGGACAGTCCATCCGTCGGGAATAATATTCAGACCGGGGACATCTTCCTGTATGATCTCATAAGTGGAAAGGGATGCGCCGACCCTGACACGAAATATGAAATACCGGCAAGGATTCCGCTCGATACGCATACATTCGACAGGGATGCCTTGATTTTCGAGGACTCACAGGTCGGGAAAGTCACTCTGCTCACGAAGGACGGCACCCCGTGGCTCGCCCTCTCCTTTGACGCCCCTCTGGTCGGCCTCTGGTCCCCTGTCGGCAAGAATGCGCCGTTCGTATGCATCGAGCCGTGGTACGGACGCTGCGACAGAGCAGGCTTCGAGGGGGATTTCAGCCAAAAAGACCGGATACAGCACCTCGGGCCGCACCGGTCTTTCAATTCAGTCTATACAATAGAGATATACTGACATTTAATTGACACGTCCGGCTGTTGAGAAAATTTCTCTCACCGGACGTGAATTTTTCAGCAATAAACTGCATTTAGGAATTGTCCTATTCGAGGCACATGTCAAGGTCGCGGACAATCTGTTCCTTGTCCATGTTCTGGCCGATGAAGACGATTTTCTGCATCCTGTCACCGTATTTCTCGTCCCAGTCCTTGAAGAAATTCGGGTCCTGGCGCATGAGTTCAAGCCTGTCCTCTTCCGGTGCGGTGGCATACCATTGCCCTGCCTCGCGGAGCAGTTTCTGTCTGCCGGCCTGCTCGAAAAGATATGACATGTCGGGGGTTTCGCTGAAATAGCAGATGCCCTTTGCCCTGATGACGCTCTTCGGCCATTTCTTTGCCACGAAATTGTCGAACTTGTTGAGGTCGAATGCAGGCCTGCGGTAGTAGACAAATGTGCCGATGCCGTATTCCTCGACTTCACCGCCTTCATGGTGATGATGGTGATGTCCGTGTCCCTCGTGGCTGTGGCTTTCTCCTTCATGTTCATGGTTATGTCCGTGCTCGTGCTCATGCTCGTGCTCATGGTCGTGTTCATGCTCATATCCGTGCTCGTGGTTATGCTCATGTTCCCCGCGGTTGTATTCGAGGTGCATCCCGTAGTTCCTTGCTTCGAGTTCCTCTTCCGCCGTGGCCTGATGCTCGATTCCCTGAATCCAGCCTGCGGATGTCGCCACTCTGTCAAAATCAAACAGTCCGGTGTTTAGCAGTCTGTCAAGATCGACTCTGGTGTAGTCGCATTCTATGATTTCAGCGCGTGGCTGGAGAGTCCTGATGATCTGCCTGATTCTGGCAAGCTCCTCAGACTTCACTTCGGATGCCTTGTTGAGCAGGATGATGTTGCAGAACTCTATCTGCTGGATGATGAGATTCTCTATGTCCTCCTCTCCGATGTTCTTGCGGGTGAGGCCGTCTCCGCAGCCGAACTCGCTTTCCATGCGCATGGCATCCACAACGGTCACGATGCAGTCAAGCCGGCAGATGCCATATTTGCGGTATGCATCTCCGAGAGTCGGGATTGTGCAGATGGTCTGGGCGATCGGCTCCGGCTCGCAGATGCCGCTGGCTTCGATGACGATATAGTCGAAGCGCTGCATTTTCATGAGTTCATATATCTGCTCCACAAGGTCGGCCTTGAGGGTGCAGCAGATGCAGCCGTTCTGCAGGGCCACCAGACTGTCATCCTTGCTTCCGACGACTCCTCCCTTCTGTATAAGGTCCGCGTCAATGTTGACCTCTCCTATATCATTTACTATTACTGCAAACCTGATCCCTTTCCTGTTGGAAAGAATGTTGTTGACAAGGGTTGTCTTTCCGCTTCCGAGATAACCGGTCAGAAGCAGGACCGGAATTGTCTTGTTTTCCATTATCTCATCTCCTGTTAATCATGCATTTGCCTGTTACATATGCCGTCCGTCTATGATGGAACCCATTCAGCCGGAGCCTGCAAAAATACGCTTTATTTCCGGAAGATGTCCTGCAGCGCAGAAAAAATGCTTATATTTAGCATCATACAGGGTGATGTCAGAAAGACAGGAACAGCCAGATGGAACAGACTATCATGACTATGGCAACCGTACGGCGGTAGATTTTCCTCTTGACTGTCTTTATGCGTCTAAGTGCTATCCAGTTGCCAAGTATCATGGCGGCCCCGACGAAAAGCCCCTCGAAAAAAATCTCCTTTGTAAGCAGACCGAAACCTCCATATGCGGCAATCTGTATTATGTGCATGACTGTAGAGGCGGCGGCTTCGCTGGCGATATAGGCTACAGGGGACAGGCCGAGGGTAAGGAAGACCGCGCTGCTTATCGGCCCAGAAAGGCTCATCAGTCCGTTGACTATGCCGCAGACTCCTCCTCCGGCAAGCATTGTCCATCTTGAGCGTGGCAGTTTCATCTTTTCGGTCATGTCAAGAAATGCGAAAATGATGAGCAGGATGCAGAGAATCTTTGTCATGAGTTCCTTCGGCACCACTACAAACCAGTATGCCCCTAGAAGTGTAAGCGGGGCCGCGAGAATCAGGAAAAATGCCACTTTTCTCCATCTGATGGCACTTAAGCCCGCTCCAGCCCGGAAAAGATTGCTAAGCAACTGTGCTATTGTCGACATCGGGACCGCCACTTCTATCCCGTAGCAGGATGTCATGGCAGGAAGGAGTATCATGCCTCCACCGAACCCGACCGTCCCTGACAGCAGCCCGGACACAAAACCGGCTATGATGAGGATGATTTCTTCGGTCATTGTCCTGTAATGAAAACAATACATCCAAAGTTATTGAAATTCTATGGAATTCCATCTTCCCGTGTCCACTTTTTCGAGAGCGGCATTGTCTGCCTTATGGAATTGACAGGGCAAATTTTTGTTCAGTTGCAGGCTTCTGCGTATCTTTGCAGACATATCGAGACCTGATTATGCAACAATTGGACAGATGAAATATCTTGTATTCTTCCTGATTGTAATAGTAGTTTTAAGTGTAAAGTCTTTTTCCAGCACTGCGCGGACGGTCAACGGGGGGGGCAGCAATACGCCTCTGCCATCATTTGACAGGAGCATGTTCACCATGCGCTACAACGCGGCCGGAGACTGCCGCTACTACCTTGATGACTATTTCCAGTATTCTCCTGCTGCCGTAATGCTCGGTCTCAAGGCCTGCGGCTATGAAAGCCGCAGTACATGGGGAAGGATGCTCGTTTCCGATGCTTTTTCAGTGGCAGTCATGGCTGCAGCAGTCAACGGTATAAAATACACTGTCAGGCGTATGCGTCCTGACGGCTCGGCCCGCAATTCATTCCCTTCCGGACATACGGCCACGAGTTTCATGGCTGCGGCAATGCTTCATGAAGAATACGGGTGGCGGAGCCCGTGGTTCAGTTTCGGAGGATATGCAATTGCCTCTGCAACTGGTATCTCAAGAATCATCAACAACAGGCACTGGGCTACTGACGTGATTGCCGGTGCGGCCATCGGGATAGCATCGGTGAAACTGGGGTATTTTCTTGCAGATCTGATTTTCAAGAAAAAAAATATCAACGGACAGTATGTGAAGCCTGTCATAGGGTTTGACAGTTCAAGGGCATACTATGATATAGGGCTGTATCTCGGCTACAGATTCTTTATCGGTGATGCAGGTTTGCCTGCCGGGAAAGGAATTCTGAGAGGCGGCGGGACATCCGGCATAGAGATTTCTGTCCCTGTCAGCCGCCGGCCATCGCCCAAAGGGACGGCCGGAGTGGCCTTGAGGGTGGGGGCTAACTCATGTATAGCGTACAACTCGTTGTCATTCAATACATATGATTTTATGGCCGGAGGATATTGGAGACGTCCATTCGCCAGAATCCTGGAGGTGGATGCCCGCATCCTTGCCGGCTATTCATTGGTCGGGAACAGGGAGGTGTCCGCGTCTGCCGGAGTCTTGAGTGGGATAGCCTTGTCGGCTGGCTGCAGCCTTGCGGTTGCAACCGGGGAAAACTTCAAGATTAAAGCCATTGCAGAATATGGCGCATCGCGGTTCACATCCCCTAAGCCTATCCTCCATTCCATAGTGCTCGGCGGATCCGCATTATTTTTCTGGTAGGAGTGCTGCATAGTCTTGTATTTCAATGAGGATTTGACTATCTTTACATCAGGCCGGATATTATGTTTACATGTCGGCTCCTGCCGGCAGGAGCGCGGACCGATATTGAAGCCATATGAAAAGAATCCTCTTCTCTGCCATGCTGCTGGCATCCCTGCCGATGCAGTCAGCGGCAATATCTCTTGAAGAATGCTATACTCTGGCACGGAACAATTATCCTCTTGTCCGGCAATACGAACTGACTGAGGCCATGTCCCGCTACTCTTTTGAGAATGCGGCAATGGGGTATGTCCCTCAGATATCCATCGGTGCACAGGCTACATTGCAGAGTGACGTCACTGAATTTCCTGGAGCATTTGACAGGCTTCTCGCAGCGGCCGGAGTGGAGATGACAGGGCTTTCGCATGACCAGTACAAGGTCCAGCTGGACATCCGCCAGACCATCTGGGACGGAGGATATTCCAAGGCCCAGAGAGAGGCGGTCAAGGCGCAGGCGGAAGTCTCCAGACTCACCCTTGACAAGGACATCGATGCTCTCAAGACCAGAATCAACCAGATGTATTTCGGCATCCTTGTCATGGAGGAGAACATCAGGACGAGCCTTTATATGGACACGCTGATGACGTCCAACATGAAAGTTGTCGAGTCCGCTGTAAGAAACGGTACGGCACTGGCGAGCGACATAGACAATATACGTGTAGAACTGCTCACTCTCAGGCAGGAGCGCAGCCAACTTGAAAGTGCTGTCAGGACATACAAGGACATGCTTGCCATAATGATCGGACGCAGGATTGAAGACAGCGAGGAGTTCGAGACCCCGGAAGCAGTGCTTGTCGACACGAGTCTGAACCAGAGGACTGAACTGCTCCTGTTCGATGCGAGAATACGCGAGATACAGCAGCAGAAAAGGATGCTTGATGTGGCTGTGATGCCTAAATTCGCCCTTTTTGCACAAGGATGGTATGGAAAGCCCGGACTGAACATTTTCGATGACATGGTATATAACAGGATGTCATGGAACGGGATAGCCGGCATCACATTCCAATGGGACATTAGCGCGTTCTGTACCAGAAAAAACGACCTGAGGAATATCAGCCTTTCGCAGCGGTCAATTGAGTTGCAGAGGGATGTCTTCCAATGGAATACCTCTCTCCAGCAGACGCAGATACAGAATGAGATAGAGCGGATGTACGAGATGAAGGCATCGGATGACGAGATTGTGAGGCTCCGCGAATCCGTGCGGAAAGTATCCGAGTCGAAGTACCGCAACGGAGTCATCACAGTAAATGAACTTCTCAGGGACATAATGAATGAGAACAGGGCAAAAACCGGGCGTTCAAGGCATGAACTTGAACTGCTCAAGAACATCTACGACCTGAAAATAATGCTGAACCAGTAGATACAGGCAGTCCGGCTGCCGGAAGCCGGTTCCATATAAATGACAAAACAGAAGGGGATATGGGCAGGAAGACAGATATTATGATATTGGCCCTTGCAGTCGCCGGACTGACGGCTTGCAACAGCAAGATGGGCGGGTATGATGCCGAAGGCTATTTTGAGTCGACAGAGGTGACTGTATCGGCCGAAGCCAACGGCAGGATTCTGTATTTTGATATTGATGAAGGGGATTCTGTGCAGGCAGGAGCCATAACAGGATGCATTGACACTGTACAGCTGTATCTGACCAGGATGCAACTTGCCCGTAGTGCGGAATCCGTGCTCAGTAACCGGCCGGATGTCGCTATCCAGCTCCAGTCCCTGAAGGAGCAGTTAAAGACGATGGAAATGGAAAGGGAGCGCGTGGCAAGCCTGCTGGCTGACGGGGCTGCGACGCAGAAGCAGATGGATGATGCCAATTCCGGGATTGCCCTGCTGCAGGCACAGATAGATGCACAGGAAAAGGCTCTGAACAGTTCCGCTGCAAGTATTGATGCCCAGAGTTCGGGTATAGACATGCAGATTGCGCAGATTGACGACAGGCTTGCAAAGTGCCGCATCATATCGCCTGTGTCCGGAACAGTGCTTACAAAATATGCCGAGGCTGGAGAGTTCGCCTCTTCCGGACGGCCTCTTTTCAAGGTGGCCGACCTTGCCCGGGTCTATCTCAGGGCTTATGTCACTTCCGCCCAACTCTCGGAAATAACTTTGGGGCAGGAAGTGCGCGTGTTCTCGGACTACGGAAGAGACCATGTACGCGAATATCCCGGGACAGTGACATGGATTGCATCACAGAGTGAGTTCACACCGAAAAATATCCAGACTGAAGACGAGAGGAAGAATCTTGTCTATGCCGTCAAGATTGCAGTGGACAATGACGGCCTGATAAAACTGGGCATGTACGGAGGTGTCATATTCTGATTCCGCCGGTGCCTCCATGAAACGGAACATTACACTGGAAGACAAAATGAACGGGACAGATTCCATAGTGATATGCGGACTGAAGAAGAGTTACAGAAAGGATTTGCCTCCTGCCGTAGACCTTCAGGGGGAAGTCCATATCCACAAGGGTGAACTGTTCGGAATCATTGGCCCTGACGGAGCAGGAAAGACGACGCTTTTCAGGATGCTTGCGACTCTGGTCTTGCCTGACGGAGGGAGCGCCTCGCTTGAAGGGCTGGATATCGTGCGCGACTACAGGAAGATCAGGACTCTGCTGGGCTATATGCCAGGCAGGTTCTCTCTGTATCCGGACTTGTCTGTAAGAGAGAACCTGGAGTTTTTCGCATCGGTGTTCGGAAAGGAAGTCGAAGCCAATTATGGGCTTATCTCCAACATTTATGACAGGCTGAAACCATTTGAAAGGCGCAAGTCCGGCAAACTTTCAGGGGGGATGAAACAGAAACTTGCCCTGTGCTGTTCCCTGATACATTCTCCATCGGTACTTTTCCTTGATGAGCCGACGACAGGAGTTGACCCATCGTCACGGCGCGAACTCTGGGAGAACCTTGCCGACCTGAAGGCATCCGGGATGACGATAGTTGTCTCTACTGCCTATATGGACGAGGCTGACCGGTGCGACCGTGTGGCGATGATGAAGTCCGGACGTTTCCTTACGGTCGACTCCCCGGCAGACATCATATCGAAGTTTGACCGGAGGCTCTTCGCCGCGCGTTCGGAAGAAATGTTCCGCCTGCTTCAGGACCTAAAGTCTATTGCAGATGTAGAGAGATGCTATACATTCGGTGATACTCACCATTTCATCCTCAAGCGGGACTCTCACGCGGGGGCGGAAGACCTTGCGGAACAGTTGCGGTCTGCCTGCGGCCACAGGTCTGTCGAAGTAAATGAGGTGCCTGCATCGCTTGAGGACTGCTACATGAATCTTGAAGAAGCCGGCAGTGCAGACATGGATTTTGCCGGCAATACCAGTCGGGAGGACAAATGATGGGGAGCGGGGCAGACATATTGTACAGGCTGACGCATGGGGGCAGGCACAGGGACCACCACGAGCATGTGGCTCGTGACCCGGGAAATGTGATAGAAGTGGAGCATCTCACGAAAAGATTCGGGGACTTTACGGCAGTGGATGACATAACATTTGAGGTCAGGAAAGGGGAGATATTCGGATTCCTCGGTGCAAACGGGGCTGGAAAGACCACTGCGATGAAGATGCTTACCGGTCTGAGTTTCCCGACCTCGGGGACAGGGCAGGTCGCCGGCTTCAATATCTGGACGGAGTCAGAGA
>JADILX010000053.1 GCA_017695025.1 Candidatus Cryptobacteroides excrementavium | reverse complement strand
GCATCCGGACCTGTATCGCCGTCTGGTCGAATGGCGCAATGCCACAGCCGCAGAGCTCGGCCTGCCTGTCTATATGGTCATTCAGCAGAAAGCCATTCTCGGCATATCTGATTCTCTTCCGGACGACAGGGCCTCGCTTGCCTCTGTCCCTTATTTCGGCAAGGCCGGAATTGAAAAGTACGGAGACATCATCCTCAGGATGGTCCGGGAGTACAGGGAAGAAAAGGGCCTGTCGATATTCCGGACAACGCTTTCATCCGATTTCTGAACGCCGGCTTCAGATGAACCTTCCTGTCACGCTGTCCGGACATCGCTTTATCTGGTCTGGAGTTCCGGCCGCCACTATGCGTCCTCCCTCGTCCCCTCCTCCGGGACCCATGTCGATGATGTAGTCGGCGTTGCGGATCACATCAAGGTCATGCTCTATGACAATCACCGTCGCCCCGTGGTCGACAAGTTTCTGGAATACAAGCAGAAGAGTCTGCACGTCGGACGGGTGGAGCCCGATGGTAGGCTCATCGAACACAAAGACCGAGTCTTCCTGCCCGCGTCCCATCTCGCTGGCCAGTTTGAGCCTCTGTGCCTCACCTCCGGAAAGTCCCGGAGTCTCTTCCCCGAGGGTCAGGTAGCCGAGGCCGAGTTCCTGCAGCACTGAAAGCCTCTGTCTGACAGTCTTCAGGTCATTGCATGCCGTCAGTGCATCGTTTATGTCCATGTCCATGAGTTCCGGGAGTGAATAGAATTCACCTGCTGCATTTTCTCTCCTGATGAGATTGGCTGCACGGGAATATCTTGAGCCGTGGCAGTCCGGGCACGGTATGTCTACATCCGGGAGGAACTGCACATCCAGGCTTATGACCCCCGTGCCGTCGCAGGTGGGGCATCTGAGTTTGCCGGTGTTGTACGAGAAATCCCCGTCCTTGAGTCCCCTTGCCCTGGCGTCAGACGTCTTGGCGAACACTTTGCGGAGCTCGTCATGCACGTTGGCGTATGTGGCGACCGTGGATCTGATGTTGATGCCGATAGGGGAGGCGTCAATCAGCTTGACCTGCCTTATTCCTTCCGCCTCTGCCTTTTTTACATGCTCCGGAAACTTCTTTCCCGATATGGCTGCCTGCAGCCCTGGAATGAGACTTTCCAGAATCAATGTGGTCTTACCCGATCCGGAGACGCCGGTGACCACGGTCAGCCTGCCTTTCGGGATGTCGACTTCAAGAGGTTTTACTGTATGTATCTTGTCTGTGGACAGGCGTATCCTGCCGAGGGCGAACATTGTCCCGGCCGGTGACTGCTTCCTGGCACGGATGCCGGCCTTGCCTGAAAGGAACGGGCCTATGCGTGATGCCGGGTTGTGTCCCAGTTCTTCCGGAGAGCCTTCGGCAATGATTCTGCCTCCTTCCGAGCCTGCACCCGGCCCCATTTCGATTATCCTGTCAGATTCGGAGAGTATCTGTATGTCATGGTCGACGAGCACGACTGAATTGCCGTCGGCAATAAGGTCTTTCATGACTCCTGCCAGCCCGTTGATGTTGGCCGGGTGGAGGCCGATGGAAGGTTCGTCCAGGACATAGAGCACTCCTGTGGTGCGGTTCCTCACGGCCCGGGCGAGTTGCATCCTCTGTCTCTCACCCGTAGACAGTGTTGAGGCGGCCCTGTCAAGGCTCAGATAGCCGACTCCGAGGTCCAGCAGGCGCCGGGATGCATCAAGGAACGACTCGCAGATGTTCCTTGCCATCGGTTTCATCTCTTCCGGCAGGGTGTCCGGAATCCCCCCGACCCATCCGACCAGTTCGTCCAGAGTCATCCTGCATGCATCGGCGAGTGATATCCCGCGGACCAGAGGCGCCCGTGCAGCATCGGAAAGCCTGGACCCTCCGCAGTCCGGACAGATTTCGGTCCTGAGGAATTTCTCGACCCTCTTCATGCCTTTCTCGTCCTTGACTTTCGCAAGGGCATTCTGTACGGTGTATACGGCGTTGTAATATGTGAAGTCCAGTTCCCCGGCCTGGTTGGTGTTCTTCGACTTGTAGAATATGTGCTTTTTCTCTGCCGGCCCGTGGAACACTATATCCCTTTCCCTGGCCGTAAGCCTGTTGAAGGGCACATCTGTCCTTACCCCCATTGCCCTGCAGACATCGGTCATCAGCGACCACATCAGCGTATTCCACGGGGCGACGGCACCCTCGTCAATGCTCAGGGTTTCGTCCGGGACAAGCGTGGACTCGTCCACTGTGCGTACTGTCCCTGTCCCGTCGCATGTGTGGCAGGCCCCCTGGCTGTTGAATGACAGTTCCTCGGCAGAAGGTGCATAGAAATGCGCCCCGCATTCGGGGCACACAAGTTCCTGCCCTGCGGCCACAAGCATGGACGGCTCCAGGTAATGTCCGTTGGGGCATCTGTGGCTGGCAAGCCTTGAATAGATGAGCCTTAGGCTGTTGAGCAGTTCCGTCCCCGTCCCGAAGGTACTGCGTATGCCGGGTATGCCGGGACGCTGGTGCATTGCCAGCGAAGCCGGTACATACAGCACTTCATCCACATCGGCCCTTGCGGCCTGGGTCATCCTCCGCCTGGTATATGTGGAAAGCGACTCGAGATATCGCCTTGAGCCTTCTGCATAAAGCACCCCGAGTGCCAGCGAGGATTTCCCGGAGCCTGACACCCCTGCTATGCCAACAATCCTGTTAAGTGGGATTTCGGCATCTATATTCTTGAGATTGTGTACTTTTGCCCCGTGTACAATGATACGGTCGGGCCTTAAGGTATCTTCCGTCATAAAGTCGGCTGCTTTTTGATGATAATGCAAAATTAAACTTTTTTGTCTATGTGTATTCCATTGAAAATTGACATAATTTCCATAACTTCGTAACTTGGTTTTGCCACGGTAAGTATCCGTTGGGTGATGCCGTGTATAATTATTTGTGCAATAATATATTGAAAAGTCATATAATAAATTTTTCAAGGATGGAGCAAAGCAGCAGGAACCGTATCGTGACAGGTTTCATGGCCGTAGCGGTGGCAATATTTACATCTTGTACGTCTGAGCCGGTCTCGGTATCTCCTGATGAAGGCATACGGCTGTATGCATGTGTCGATGCTGACGGTGTGCCGTCCTATGGTGTAAGTGCATGGGGCTCCGAAGTGCTGTCGATGTCTTCTCTCGGGATTGATGCGGAAGAGGCGGATCTTGCCGGGGGATTTATCATTGACAGGGTGAAGAAGTCCCGTCATGACGAGGTCTGGACACAGCCATGGGGTGAAAACAAGACAGTCCGCGACAGGCATAACGAGATGGCTGTGATGATGCACAATCATGACGGAGTGAAACTGACCCTCCGTTTCAGGCTCTTCGATGACGGTATCGGATTCAGATATGAGTACGAGACAGTCCTTGACTCGCTTACAATTACGGCTGAAAATACAAGGTTCAATTTTGCCTCGGACGGCATGTCCTGGTCTATTCCGGGGAATTTCGAGACTTATGAACTTGATACGCGTGAAATGCCCGTAAGCGAGGTGGAGACTGCAAATACGCCTTTTACTTTCAAGGCAGGAGAGATATACGGGAGCATCCATGAGGCTGCACTGTATGATTATCCTGAAATGAATCTGTACAGTTGCGGGGATCTTGCCTTCCGTTCCGAACTTGCCCCGAGACCGGACGGATACAAGGCCAGGGTGCCCGGTGTCTTCAAGACCCCTTGGCGTACACTCCAGCTTTCCCGTGAAGCCGTCGGACTGATAAACTCGTCTCTCATTCTCAACCTCAATGCCCCGTGTGCCATTGAAGATGTGTCGTGGATAGCCCCGCAGAAATATGTAGGCGTATGGTGGGGGATGCATCTTGGCACGCACTCATGGACATGTGGCAGCAGGCATGGAGCCACGACAGAAAATGCGCTCAGGCATATCGACTTTGCAGCGGAAAACAATATCGACGGTGTACTGTTTGAAGGATGGAACAAGGGATGGGAAACCTGGGGTGGCCGTCAGCATTTTGACTATTGCGGGGCTTACCCTGACTTTGACATCGAAAAGATAGCGGCATACGCAAAAGACAAAGGCGTATCCCTGTGGATGCATAATGAGACCGGGGGAAGCATATTTGAGTATGAGGCGGCACTGGACAGCGCATTTGCCATGTATCAGCGGCTTGGGGTGCATGTGCTCAAGACAGGATATGCAGGAGGGATGCCGGGCAATATCAGGCATCATTCCCAGCGGGCCGTGCAGCATTATCAGAAAGTCGTCGAAGCAGCGGCACGGCATCAGTTGATGGTGGATGCGCATGAGCCGATAAAGGAGACCGGTATCAGACGTACATGGCCGAACATGATGACACGCGAGGGGGCGAAAGGCATGGAGTGGAATGCGTGGAGTGCCGGCAATTCATCCGAATATCTGTGTACTGTCCCGTTCGTACGGCTTCTCAGCGGCCCGATGGACTATACTCCCGGAGTGTTTGACATATATTATGAGACTGCCGCCAGATATCCGGACAGGAAAGAGTGGAACGGGGACTATTCTTCCTGCTATATCAAGACGACTCTTGCCCGGCAGATTGCCAACTGGGTCATCATCTATTCCCCGCTTCAGATGGCTTGCGACCTGATTGAAAATTATGAGGGGCATCCGGCATTCCGCTTTTTCAGGGATTTTGACCCTGACTGCGACTGGTCGGAGGCGCTCGCCGGTGAGCCTGGAGACTATATCGTCGTGGCAAGGAGGGCTGGCGAAAGATTCTTTCTCGGGGCCGGTACCGGTTCTGTGGCAAGGACTGTCCCTGTCCCTCTCGACTTTCTTGAAGACGGGGTGACATATCTTGCCACTATATATGGGGATGACCTCAATGCCCCGGTCATAGAGCAGCCGGACGGCACTATGGCTCCGGACAAGACAGCATATGTGATTACGGAGAGGACAGTGACCTCAAGTGACACTATGGATATTGCCATGGCTGCAGACGGCGGCCAGGCAGTGGTTTTCATGCCAGTATGATACAAGGTGTGGAAAACTTTAGTAGATGACGTAACATAATAAAGGAACCGCATAATGAATAATAAGAAAATATCCCCTTTGAGATGGGTGCCGAGTGCATATTTTGCCATGGGAATGCCATTCGTCATTTTGAACATGGTGTGTGTGCTCATGTTCAAGGGACTTGGTATCGAGGACAGCCAGATTGCATTGTGGACATCCGTGATAATGTTCCCATGGACAATAAAGTTCCTGTGGAGCCCGTTCCTCGAGATGTTCAAGACCAAGAAGTTTTTTGTCGTTGCCACCCAGCTCATATCCGGCATCGGCTTCGGCCTTGTGGCCCTTGCCCTGCACATGGACCATTTCTTTGCAATCTCCATCGCAATCCTTGCAGTGATAGCCTTGAGCGGGGCTACGCACGATATTGCTCTTGACGGCCTGTACATGGCTGAACTCAGCAAAAGCGACCAGGCCAAATATATAGGATGGCAGGGCGCATTCTACAATCTTGCGAAACTCATCGCCACGGGGCTCCTTGTGTATCTTGCCGGAATCATCATCGACCATTATTCTGCCGCCGGATATACCGCTGAAGACGCTGCACTTCCGGCATGGACAATCATCATGCTGTCCTGCTGTGCAATCCTCGTCCTTCTGGGCCTGTGGCACAAGATATCCCTTCCTTCATCCCAGCCCCATGTGGAGACCGGGAACAGGTCTGCCGGAGTCATCATGCGTGAACTCGGTGCTGTCATCAGCGAGTTCTTTACAAAGAAGCACATCTGGCTGTACATCTCGTTCATCATCCTGTACCGTCTTGGCGAGGGCTTTGTCATGAAGATTGTCCCCCTTTTCCTGAAGGCGGATGTCGCTGACGGCGGCCTGGGCCTGTCTGAACAGCAGATAGGCATGTACTATGGGACTTTCGGGGCTGCTGCATTCGTGCTCGGCTCTCTGCTTGCCGGCTATTATATCTCTCATATCGGCCTGAAGAAAGCCCTGTTCTCCCTTGTATGCATATTCAACATACCTTTCCTTGTATATACTTATTTCGCATGGGCTCAGCCGTCATCCATGATTCTCATCGGAAGCGGGATTGTCCTCGAATATTTCGGATATGGTTTCGGATTTGTAGGCCTGACTCTTTTCATGATGCAGCAGGTTGCACCGGGGCCTCACCAGATGGCGCATTATGCCTTTGCCTCCGGGATAATGAACCTGTCCGTCATGATGACAGGGGCCGTGTCTGGTTTCCTGAGCGATGCCCTCGGGTACAAACTCTTCTTCATAGTAGTCATGATTGCAGTGGTGCCTGTATTTGTGATGACGAAGTTCCTTCCGTTCACATATCCGGACAAGTCCCCGGACGAAAAGAACGGGTGACGGGCCAGACAGACCTATTAAAACAGACTGGAAAATCAATTTAAATAAATGTACATATGCAACAGATAAGAATCGAAGGGCAGCCGCTGCCTTCAATGCCGTGGGAAGAGCGTCCCGCAGGCTCAAAAGCGGTGATGTGGAGATATTCTGCCAATCCTGTGATTCCGCGTGATCTGCTGGAAAATTCCAACAGTATATTCAATTCGGCAGTAATACCGTTCAAGGATGGCTATGCAGGTGTTTTCCGCGTGGATGACACCAACATCAGGATGACTCTCCATGCAGGCTTTTCAAAAGACGGCCTGAAATGGGATCTCGACCCTCAGACAATTAAGTTCGACTGCGATATTCCTGAGGTCGGACAGTGGGTATATGGATACGACCCGCGCGTATGCAAGATTGGCGACAGGTATTTTGTGTCATGGTGCAACGGTTATCACGGGCCGACAATCGGAGTGGCCTGGACTGAAGATTTCAAGACTTTCCACCAGTTGGAGAATGCCTTCCTTCCATATAACCGCAACGGTGTGATGTTCCCGAGGAAGATAAACGGCAATTACGCCATGCTGTCACGCCCGAGTGATACAGGACATACTCCTTTCGGGGACATTTTCTATTCCGAGTCCCCTGATCTCGAGTTCTGGGGCAGACACCGCTTTGTAATGGGCCCGTCCGATTTCGAGAAGAGCGCATGGCAGTGCTGCAAGATAGGCGCAGGCCCTATCCCTATCGAGACTTCAGAAGGGTGGCTGATGTTCTACCATGGGGTGCACAGGACATGTCAGGGCTATAACTATTCTTTTGGTGCAGCCCTTCTCGATCTTGAGCAGCCTTGGAAGGTGATTGCCCGTACAGGCCCATACCTGATTCATCCGGAGACTCTTTACGAGTGTACAGGTGATGTGCCTAACGTATGCTTCCCATGTTCAGCCCTGCATGATCCTCAGACCGGACGCGTTGCCGTCTATTATGGATGTGCCGATACCGTTGTAGGCCTTGCCTTCGGCTATATCCCTGAGATCATAGACTTTACAAAGAAGACGAGCATAATATGATGTCTGGCCCTGGTGGCCCATCATCAAATCATGTCAATATGAACAGAATACCAATTGTATTTGCAGTCGCGGCGTTCCTGTCAGCAGGATCAGCCGCTGCTGCCGTTTCAGACGATGTCCTTCAATATGTCGACCCTTTTATAGGGACGACCAATTTCGGGACGACCAATCCCGGTGCCGTCTGTCCGAACGGTCTGATGTCGGTATCCCCGTTCAATGTTATGGGATCAGACCTCAATGTATACGACAAGGACAGCAGATGGTGGTCGACACCATATTGCTACGAGAACAGATATTTTACAGGGTTCAGCCATGTCAATCTGAGCGGTGTGGGATGTCCGGAACTCGGTTCTCTGCTGACCATGCCTACTACAGGCCCTCTGAATGTGGATTATCATGTCTATGGCTCTGAGTATTCCGATGAACAGGCATCTCCTGGATATTATACCAACGTTTTGTCCGCATATGGTGTAAAGACAGAGGTTACTGCCACCATGCGCACGTCTGCTGAACGTTATACTTTCCCTGCCGGGCAGGGGAATATCCTTGTGAATCTCGGTGAGGGCCTGACCAACGAGACAGGGGCATTTGTGCGTAAGGTCAGCGATACCGAGATAGAGGGAATGCGTCTTCTCGGGACTTTCTGCTACAATCCGCAGGCTGTTTTCCCGGTATATTTCGTCCTCCGTGTGAGCAAGGCTCCGAAAGAGGCTGGATATTGGAAAAAACAGCGTCCGATGACAGGAGTTGAGGCAGAATGGACCCCGGACAACGGCAAGTACAAACTGTATACGAAGTACGGCAGGGAACTGGCCGGAGATGATATAGGCTACTGGTTTACCTTTGATACTGAGGAAGGCGAGCAGATTGAACTCCAGATGGGAGTCTCGTTTGTAAGCATGGAGAATGCAAGGGAGAATCTCGATGCGGAGCAGGATGGCTTCGACTTTGATGCCGTCAGGAGCCGCGCAGAGAAGATGTGGGCTGAAGACCTGTCCAGAATCAGGGTCCATGGCGGGACTCTGGAGCAGAAGACGGTATTCTATACTGGTCTGTACCACGCCCTGATACATCCGAATATCCTGAATGATGTGAACGGTGAGTACCCTCTGATGGAAAATGACGGTGTCGGCACTGTTCCTGCCGGGCATAACAGATATACTGTGTTCTCCCTTTGGGATACATACCGCAACCTCCACCAGTTAATGACCCTGCTCTATCCTGAACGGCAACTGGACATGGTGCGGTCCATGATAGGAATCTATGAGGAATGGGGGTGGATGCCTAAATGGGAACTTTATGGACGGGAGACCTTTACGATGGAAGGGGATCCTGCCATACCAGTGATTGCAGATACCTGGTTCAAGGGCTTGAAAGACTTTGATATAGAGACAGCATACGCTGCATTTGTCAAGTCTGCCACGACTCCGGGGGCAGAAAACAGGATGCGTCCGGACGTTGACCCGTATATTGAAAAAGGATATATCCCTCTAGGTGTCTATGCCGCCGACCTGTCAGGGGACAATGCCGTATCGCATGCTCTTGAATATTATATCGCTGACCATGCCCTTTCTCTCCTTGCCGACTCGCTCGGGCACAAAGAGGATGCGGCACGTTTCAGAAAGGCTTCGCTCGGATACAGACATTATTATTGTCCGGAATACGGTACGCTCAGGCCTCTGATGAAGGACGGCTCATTCTATTCTCCGTTTAACCCGAGACAGGGGGAGAATTTTGAGACGGCCCCGGGGTTCCACGAGGGGAGTGCATGGAACTATACATTTTATGTGCCTCATGATGTAAAGGGTCTGGCCAGACTTATGGGAGGAAAGAAGAAATTCATTGACAAACTGCAGATGGTCTTTGATGAAGGACTTTATGACCCTGCCAATGAGCCGGATATCGCATATCCGTATCTGTTCAGTTATTTCCCTGGGGAAGAGTGGCGGACACAGAAGACCGTTACTGACCTTCTTTCAAAGTATTATCGGGCAGAGCCGGATGGCATTCCTGGCAATGACGATACCGGGACAATGTCTGCATGGGCGGTATTTTCCATGATGGGTTTTTATCCTGACTGTCCGGGAGAGCCTCATTATACACTTGTAGCCCCGGTGTTCGACAAAGTGGAGATTTCACTTGACCCGGAATATGCCGGAGGCAAGGAAGTCCTAGTGATTGAGAACAATGCCGAAGGCTATGCCACAGGTGTGACTGCCGGAGGCAGACCTCTGAAAGGATTCAGGATAAGCCATTCAGAACTTACAGGAGCAGGAACACTGACCTTTGAATAATATAAACCACACAATATGCAACACCACAGACTTATACTGACATTTGCGGCTGCAGCGATGGCTATTTGCTGCTGCAATACTGTCTCTGAAACCGGTTTTACCGGTTATGTCGATACAAGAATCGGTACCGGAGGGCATGGGCATGTCTTTGTCGGTGCGAATGTCCCGTTCGGAATGGTCCAGTTAGGGCCGACGAGCATACCTGTCGAATGGGACTGGACATCAGGTTATCATGAAAGTGATTCTACAGTGATAGGTTTTTCCCATACGCATCTGAGCGGTACGGGCATAGGGGACCTGTTCGATGTGACCGTAATGCCTGTCACAGGCGAAGTCACTTACGCTAGAGGGACTGAGGATGCCCAGGATTCCGGCCTCTGGTCGTATGCCGACAGGACACGTGAGGTGACAAGGCCGGGGTATTATAGCGTTCCTCTTGAAAGGTACGGTATTACTGCAGAGATGACCGCTACTGCAAGAGTAGGGTTCCACAGATATACATTCCCGGCTGCGGAAGACGCCGCCCTTGTGTTTGACCTCGAGAACGGCGGATGCTGGGACAAGGCAGTCCGGACGGAGATGAAGGCTGTCGGGAACAATATGATTGAGGGCTGCCGGTGGTCTACAGGATGGGCCAGTGATCAGCGTATCTATTTTGTGGCCGAGTTTTCCAGGCCGTTCGACAGCTTTGCCTTGTACGGCAAGGATGACATGTATGGCAGGGCTTCATTCAGCACGCACGAGGGAGAGCAGATACTTCTGAAGGTCTCCCTTTCTCCGGTGAGTGTTGAGGGGGCACGGAAAAATCTGGCTGCAGAACTCCCGGGATGGGATTTTGAAAAGACTGTCAGGGATGCTGAAAAGGCTTGGAATGATGAACTCTCAAGGATAGCCATTGAGACCGGAGATGAGACGGCGAGGAAGATATTCTACACCGCCCTGTATCATACCATGATTGCCCCGTCGGTTTTCTGTGATGTAGACGGCAGTTATTATGGAGCCGATCATCAGGTGCATCAGTCAGAAGGGTTCACCAATTATACTACATTCTCCCTCTGGGATACATACAGGGCTGCCATGCCGCTGATGACCATCATACATCAGGACAGGATGCCGGATCTGATAAACACCATGCTTAACATCTACAGGCAGCAGGGCAAACTCCCGGTATGGCACCTGATGGGGTGTGAGACAGACTGCATGGTGGGTAATCCGGGGATAATGCCTGTTGCGGATGCCATTCTGAAAGACCTGGACGGATTTGACAGGGAACTTGCCTTTGAAGCGATGAAGGCCTCCGCTATGCGCCCTGACAGGGGGCAGGATCTCAGGATGCGCTATGGCTATATACCGTGCAATCTGTTCAATGAGGCTGTGGCATATGACATGGAGTATGCTGTGGCGGACGGGTCGGTGGCAGCCGTTGCAAAGGCGCTCGGCAAGACGGATGATTATGACTATTTCCTTGAAAGAAGCCATTCCTACCGCAATTTCTTCGATCCCGAGACTGGATTCATGCGCGGAAAGGATTCAAGGGGGCGTTTCCGTACACCGTTCAATCCATTTGCCTCTACCCACAGGGCGGATGACTATTGCGAGGGCAACGCATGGCAGTATACCTGGCTCGCCCCGCATGACTTTGATGGTCTTACGGGATGCTTTGGCTCAAGGGATGCATTCCTTGACAAACTTGATTCCCTCTTTACTGCAGAGCCTCAGATTGAAGGTACCAATACATCTCCTGATATCTCAGGTCTTATAGGCCAGTATGCCCATGGCAACGAGCCGAGTCATCATATACTGTATTTCTATACCATGGCCGGCCAGCCGTGGAAAACTGCCGAGAAAGTGCGGCAGGTACTTTCGTCCCTGTATCATGCCGCCCCTGACGGCCTTTCCGGGAATGAGGATGTAGGCCAGATGTCTGCATGGTACATACTTTCGTCACTCGGTTTCTATCAGGCAGATGTGTCAGTGCCGCGTTTCTGGTTCGGTTCACCTCTGTTTGACAAGGCTTCCCTGAAGGTTCCGGGAGGAGAGTTTGTCGTCAAGGCGGTGGACAACAGTGCGGAAAACATCTATATCCAGAGTGTGACGCTCAACGGCAAGCCGTATGTCAAGCCATATGTGGAATACAGCGACATAAAGGCAGGCAATGTCCTCGAATTCAGGATGGGCCCGGAGCCGAAGGTCTGGTATTGTCCCGATGAGCCTGATGAATATGTCTCAAGACGTCCGGCGCCGGAGTCAAGACTTTTTTCATCACCTGTAATCGAGGCTGAGATTGAACGTGTTACCGGGATGCTTACCAATCCGAGGATTGCATGGATGTTTGCCAACTGTTTCCCGAATACACTCGATACTACAGTACATTATTATGAGGATGGGGAAGGAAATCCGGACACTTTTGTATATACAGGGGATATTCCCGCCATGTGGATGAGGGATTCCGGGGCCCAGGTCTGGCCATATGTCCAGTTTGTGGACAAGGATCCCGCTCTGGCAAAAATGATTGCCGGTGTCATCAACAGGCAGTTCAAGTTTCTCTGTATAGATCCTTATGCCAATGCTTTCAATGTCGCCCCCAACGGGGCTGGAGACAGTGCTGACGGCTTTCCACGTGACCCGAATGTCTTTGAAAGGAAATGGGAACTGGACTCGCATTGCTATCCTGTGAGGCTGGCATATGAATACTGGAAGAAAACCGGGGATACGTCTGTATTCGGTGACACATGGATTAAGGCCATGAAAGGGATGATCGGGGTGATGCGTGAGCAGCAGCGCCGGGACGGCTACGGCTCATACCGCTTCCTCAGGGTGACTGACAGGCAGCTGGATACCAAATGTGTGGTAGGTAACGGCAATCCTGCAAGGTATACCGGCCTCATCGCATCTTCCTTCCGCCCTTCTGACGATGCCACAACATTTGAGTTCCTTGTCCCTTCCAATTTTATGGCGGTGAGTTCATTGCGTAAGGCAGCGGAGATTCTTTCCACGGTAAACGGCAATGAGGCTCTCGCAGAAGAATGCCTTTCCATTGCTTCGGAAGTTGAGGAAGGCCTGAGGGAATATGCTGTGTATGAGCATCCGGAATATGGCGAGATATATGCCTTTGAAGTGGACGGATATGGCAACCAGTATATTATGGATGATGCAAATGTCCCGTCGCTGCTTGCAATGGCCTATCTCGGAGATGTGCCGTCAGATGACAGGATATATCAGAATACCAGGCGGTTTGTCTGGAGCGAGGACAACCCGTATTTTTTCCGCGGAAAGGCTGGAGAAGGGATCGGAGGCCCTCATATCGGAGTGGAAGTGATATGGCCTATGAGCATCATGATGAAGGCATTCACCTCGGATGATGATGCCGAGATACAGGACTGTATCCGTCAGTTAATCATAACTGATGCCGGTACAGGCTTCATGCACGAGTCTTTCCATAAGGACGACGCCTCCAATTTCACCAGGGAATGGTTCGCATGGCAGAATACGCTTTTCGGGGAACTCATCCTGAAGATTGTCAACGATGGCAAGGTTCATCTCCTGAATGACATACAGTAGTATCAGGGAAGTTACGGACACTCAAAAATCTTATGAAATGCACATGAAACTTATGTCTGCAATAGCAGCGGCAATCGCCTTGACAGCCTGCTGCAATGCGGCCGGGCCAGATGACAACCCCGGCGCTTCACCGTCAGAATACGTTACGACCCTTATGGGGACGCTCTCAGAATACGCCCTTTCCACCGGAAATACCTATCCGGCAGTTGCCCTTCCGTGGGGAATGAATTTCTGGACCCCGCAGACAGGGACTATGGGAGACGGATGGACGTACAGATACGATGCTCACCTTATCCGTGGCCTGAAGCAGACACATCAGCCGTCTCCATGGATCAATGACTACGGCCAGTTCTCAATCATGCCTGTAAAGGATGCATCCAAAGCCGGCGAAGACGAGAGGGCGAGCTGGTTTTCCCACAAGTCAGAGACTGCAAAACCATATTATTATCAGGTCTATCTTGCAGACCATGATATCAATGCTGAACTTTCTCCGGCAGATAGGGCTGCCAAGTTCCGGTTCACTTTCCCTGAAAGCCCTGTTTCAGGTGTTGTGGTAGATGCATACGACAGGGGCTCATACGTCAAGGTTATCCCTGAGACAAATACGGTTGTAGGCTACAGTACACGCAACAGCGGGGGAGTCCCGGACAATTTCCGGAACTGGTTTGTCGTAAAGTTCGACAAGGAAATCGAAGGCTATGATCTTTATGACGGAGACAGGCTTGTGGCAAAGGTGGACTGTACTGCGGACGTACAGCGGTCTTCATCCAGGTCCGTATCCGGTGACCATGCCATTGCCGTAGTGCGCTTCAGCACTTCAAAGGCGGAGACTGTTACTGCAGAGGCTGCATCTTCTTTTATTTCAGAAGCCCAGGCATTTGTCAACCTGAGAGAAGTTGAGGGCAAGCCATTCGATACTGTTAAAGAGGAGGCAAGACTCCGTTGGGACGAAGTGCTCGGACGTATCAGGGTGAGTGGGGGTACTGTAGACCAGTACAGGACATTCTATTCATGCCTTTACAGGAGCGTGCTGTTCCCGAGGAAATTCTATGAAATCGACGAATCCGGGGAAATCCTGCATTACAGCCCGTACAACGGGGAAGTCCGTAAAGGGTACATGTACACAGACACCGGATTCTGGGATACGTTCAGGTCTCTTTTCCCGTTGCTCAACCTTGTATATCCGTCAGTGAATGAAGAAATCCAGCTGGGCCTGAAAAATGTGGCTGAAGAGAATGAATTCCTTCCGGAATGGGCCAGTCCTGGACATCGCGGCTGCATGGTCGGGAACAATTCGGCATCTGTAGTGGCTGATGCATATATGAAATGCATAAGTGCGGATGAGACTGCTGCAGACCTTTATAGTGCCCTCGAATATGGCACTGAACATGTGCATCCGGAAGTTAATTCGACAGGGCGTCTCGGGCATGAGTATTACAACACCCTCGGATATGTCCCGTATAATGTCGGAATAAATGAAAATGTGGCAAGGACACTTGAGTATGCCTACAATGACTGGTGCCTGCTCCAGATGTCGAAAAAACTTGGCCGTCCTGAGGCGGAACAGGAAAGATGGGCGCAAAGGGCATTGAACTACAGAAATGTGTTCGACCCGTCTTCCGGCCTTATGCGCGGACGCAATGAGGACGGTACATTCCAGGAACCGTTCAGCCCGTATAAATGGGGCGATGCCTTTACCGAAGGCAATGCCTGGCATTATACATGGTCTGTGTTCCATGATGTACAGGGGCTTATCGACCTTATGGGAGGAGAAGACAAGTTCTGCACAATGCTTGATTCGGTATTTGTCGTCCCTCCGGTATATGATGATTCATATTATGGTGTGCGTATCCATGAAATCACCGAGATGCAGGTAGCCCACATGGGCAATTATGCACATGGCAACCAGCCGGTACAGCATATGATATATCTCTATGGATATGCAGGAGAGCCGTGGAAGGCCCAGTATTGGACGAGGGAAGTCATGGACAGGCTCTACAGCGCCACACCGGACGGATATTGTGGAGATGAAGACAACGGACAGACATCTGCATGGTATGTCTTCTCCGCCCTTGGCTTCTATCCTGTATGTCCTGGGTCTGATGAATATGTCACCGGATCCCCTCTGTTCAGAAAGGCAGAGATCATGCTTGAGAACGGCAAGTCGGTAGTGATTGAGGCCCGTGAAAATTCTTCATCCAACAGATATGTCAGCAGCATGAGGCTGAACGGAAAGGAATGGACCAGAAACTATCTCCGGTATGAAGATCTCATGCAGGGCGCGGACATAAGCCTTGTGATGAGCCCTGTCCCGGACTATAGCCGCGGAACAGCGGACGGGGACAAGCCATATTCATTCAGCAGGGAATGATAAGGACTTTGCCGCAGTTTCCGGTTTCAAGTTTTTGTCCCGGGCTGCGGCTTTTTTGATTTTAAAGAAGTATCTTTGCAGACTGTAAAAGATTCAGATATGGAAAACAGTCAGGAAGACAACAGGGGCGGCAGGAATGGTGCTGGTCTTGAGTATAATACGCAGCGGGAGAAACTGCGTATGCCGGAATACGGGCGTAATGTCCAGAAGATGGCAGATTATGTCAAGACTATCCCGAACAGGGCCAAGCGGGACGAGCAGGCCGAAGCAGTGGTGAAGGTCATGGAGATATTGAATGCTCCGGTCCATAGCCAGGAGAATTATGAGCAGAAACTGTGGGATCACCTCTATATCATCTCCGGCTACGACCTGGATATTGACTCCCCTTATCCTATGCCGGAAAAGGAGCAGCTGGCTGTCCCTCCGGCACATATCCCGATAAAGAGAAAGCCTATAAAGGCCACACATTACGGCCGTAATATCGAGAGCATCATCGACCTGATAGCCGGGATGGAAGACGGAGATGACAAGACTGCGATGATAAGGTCTCTTGCCATCTATATGAGACAGCAGTACCTCATCTGGAACAAGGATTCCGTTGCCGACGAAACGATATTTCAGGACATAGAGAAACTGTCCGACTACAGGATAAAGGTCCCTGAGGGCATGAAACTGTCCAGAGTGTCTCAGGAAATGTCATATTCACGTCCTGGACTCAATCCCGTAAAATCCAAGAACGGGAACGCTCTCCGGAAAAACGTGCGTCAGAAGAACCAGCGGAAATAGCATAAGATGCCTGCAAAAAAGAAAAATACAGAGAACAGAACTTCACGCAAAGGCGGCAGGTTTGCCCTGCCGTCTTTCTTCGCGTTGGATGAAGATAAGCGGAAGAAGGCAGTCAAGGTTACAGGACTTCTTGTGGCAGCCTTTGCCGTCTTTACTTTCATAGCATGCCTTTCTTATCTGTTTACCTGGAAAGCCGACCAGAGTCTCCTTCACGACCCGCTCATGATGGAGCCTGAGTCCCAGGTGCATAATTCAGCCGGGAAACTCGGATACAGGTGGGGATATTTTCTTGTGGCCAGATGTTTTGGCCTCGGAAGTTTCGCATTTGTCCTTCTTCTGGCTGCCATTGCTGCAAGGCTGCTTTTCGGACAGCGCAGGACAGGCATCCTGAAGGCTTTTCTTGTCACTGTGACAGGCGCTGTTGTCACATCTGTGTTTCTTGCCTTTGTTGCAGGGCTCTTCGGCAGTGATACTGCATTCGGCGGTGGCCTTGGCGGAGACTGCGGGGCTGCAATAGCGGCATGGTCGGTCAATCTTGTCGGGATTCCCGTCACACTGATACTTATTCTCATCCTTGTTGCAGCATGGCTGATGTTTTCAAGCAGGAGGTGTTCGTCCTGGATGCTGTCCCTGTTTGACCGCAGGCCGCATACCGGGGCTGCCGGACTGCCGGATGCCGGGGAGGAGGTACCTTCTGCCGTATCCGGGCCGTCTCCTGCCGTCAATGGCGATGCCGGCTCTCCTGTGCCGGATGATGGCCTGTCCGTATCAGACAAAAGTATGAATGACGTACAGCCTGCTCCCGATGCGCCTGCGGTATCTGAGCCAGTGTCCGCCGCGTCCCGTCTTTCTGTAGGGGACAGTACGTCCATTAAGGACAGTGAGCAGATGCCCGGCTCTCCAGATGGAGAGAAAGAGGACAGTGCCGGGGAACTCGAAGTGATAAAAGGGGAGTTTGCCACGGACATAAAGAAAGAACTCCCGCGTATAGATGTCAGGGAGGAACTTGAAAACTACAAGTTCCCCGGACTTGACCTTCTCAATGATTATCCGGAAGGAAGGCATGAGGTGTCCAGCGAGGAACTTGAAAGAAACAACAACAAGATCAGGAATACCCTCATGAGTTATAAGATACAGGTCGAGAAGGTATCTGCCCGCGTCGGGCCTACTGTCACCCTGTATAAGATTGTCCCGGCAAAAGGAGTCAAGATATCTGCCATCAGAAGTCTTGAAGAGGATATCGCCCTGTCTCTCGGTGCCAAAGGAGTGAGGGTGGTCACACTTGAAGATGCCGTAGGGATAGAAGTGGCAAATGACAGGCCGTCTATTGTCCCTCTCAAATACATGCTCAATGACCCTGCTTTCAGGGAAAACAAGTATGAACTTCCTGTCGCCATCGGTGCGACCATCACCAACAGGGTAAAGGTGTTCGACCTTGCAGAATCTCCGCATCTGCTGATAGCCGGCGCCACAAAACAGGGTAAATCTGTAGGTCTCAATGTCATCATCACTTCCCTGCTTTACTCGAAGCATCCTTCTGAATTGAAGTTCGTGTTCATTGACCCGAAGATGGTCGAGTTCACTTTGTATTCAAAACTGATAAGGCATTATCTGGCTGTCCTGCCGAGCGCTGTGAGCGAGGAGGACGAGATGGACAATGCGATAGTCAAGAAACCGAAGCACGCCGAAGAGATTCTCCGTTCCCTATGTCTTGAGATGGATGAACGGTATGCGCTCATAAGCAAGGCGGAGGTGAGGAACATCAAGGAATATAACAACAAATACCGGGACAGGCATCTCCTGCCTTCTGACGGGCACCGTTTCCTCCCGTATATTGTAGTGGTCATAGATGAGTACGCAGACCTGATAATGACAGGTGGAACAGGCGGGGACAGCAAGGTCATAGCACGCAGTGTGACGACTTCTATAGTGCGCCTTGCCCAGAAAGGCCGTGCTGCCGGCATACATGTCATCATCGCTACACAGCGTCCGTCCGTAGATGTGATTACAGGACTTATCAAGACCAATTTCCCTACCCGTATCGCTTTCCGTGTAGTAACAAGGACCGATTCCGGTACAATCCTCGATTCTCCGGGAGCCGAGAAACTCATCGGAAGAGGGGACATGCTATATTATGCCGGAGTCGAGACTGAGCGGCTTCAGTGTGCGTTTGTAGACAAGGAGATAAAGCAGATAACAGAGTTTATCGGCAGCCAGACCGGCTACCGGCAGGCATATTCGACTCCATATTATCTGCCCGTGCCGCAGTCGGCGGACGGTGATGCCCAGACTGGTGGCGAACTTGTGGACATGCAGAAACTTGACCCTCTTTTCGAGGATGCGGCAAGGCTTGTCGTACTTATGCAGACCGGCTCAACTTCCACGCTGCAGAGAAAACTCGGAATGGGATATGCCCGCGCAGGCCGCGTCATGGACCAGCTTGAATCAGCCGGGATTGTCGGCCCGCAGGAAGGTTCCAAGCCACGGCAGGTGCTGATCCCTGATTTTGATACACTTGATCCTATCCTCAAGGCTTTCCTGAAGTCTGAATAATGAAAGAAATATGATGAAATTTACCAGATTTGCACAGGCGGCTGCCTGTATCATTGTCTTGACGGCATCCAATGCCGGAGATGCTGCCGTATTCAGCCGCTTCGTGTCTGCCCTCCCTGATGCCCGTGCTGAATTTGAATATGCCTACAGGCTGTCCTCCGGAAATACGGAGATGTCGGGAAGCGGAAGCGTCATTTTTCAGGGGGATGCCTTTGTCATGAAGGGAGACGGGCTTGAAGTCTATTGTGACGGTACGGACAGGTGGACGGTAGACCGTAATGCCCGTGAGGCAGTTGCAGAACTTTTCGACAGGGACAATATGGATATCTTCTCCAATCCGGCTCTGATGGCTGTGAATGCGGACGGGTTCTTTACCGCTGTCTCCGAGTCAAGTGTTTCCAGCAATGGAAAAGATATCGTAAGGACGGTATTGGCCCCGAAATCAAACACAGGACGGGTCTCTTCAGCCTTTCTTGACTTTTCTGTCGGGGATGGCATACCTGTGCCTGTCGGGGCTCATCTGACCATGGAGGACGGTTCTGTCCTCGATATTTCTATTTCAGGTTTTGAGTGCATGCCGGCAGGCGACATTTCTTTTTTCAGTTTTGATGCCGGCAGTCTCGGTGAAGATTTTGTGGTTACAGATCTGAGGTAGTACCGGAGGGTTACCATGATCCTGAGGCTCCGCCTCCTCCGAAACTGCCACCGCCAAAGCCACCGAATCCTCCGAATCCGCCTCCTGAGCCGCCCCAACCTGATCCGCTGCGGTGGTTCCCTCCGCTGAGCAGGCTTCCGATGATGATGGCATCAAGAATGTCTCCGCCGCCTTTCGTCCCGTTGTTGCCGCCCCTGTTATTCCTGCCCGATGAGCGTGCGACGGCCGTGAAGAAAATGACGGCTATGATGCACATTATCAGCATCATGAGCACTACTCCTATCGAACCAGTCTCTTCTGGCTCGGATATTTCTCCTGAAGCGAGTTTCATGAGGGTCGTGCAGCCGGCGGCTACTCCACCGAAGTAATCCCCCTCGGCGAAATGCGGTATCATTTCATTGTCTATGATGCGTTTTGCATAGGCATCAGGTATGGCCCCTTCCAGCCCGTATCCGACACTGATATTGACCTGCCCGTTTGAACTGTAGGTCTTCGGCTTGACAAGCACAACTATCCCGTTGTCGTATTTCTCTGAGCCGATCCCCCATTCAAGCCCTGTTCTTGTGGCATATTCTGCAGGAGTGAGGCCTTCGAGGTCAGTCGTTGTGATGACAGCAATCTGGTTGGAAGTGGAATCGTCGAAGGCAGTGAGCATCTGTTCGAGATGGAGTGCCTCCCGTGCCGTAAATATCCCGGCAAAGTCATTCACCAGTCTTGGCGGTACCGGTCTTGGCGGAATCGCATTGCAGACAGTATATGCCATAATCAGCAATGCTGTCACACAGTATCTTGAAAATTTCCCTGGCATAGGCTGTCTGTGGGTTTAACGGTTCTCCCTTTCTGTTTCTGTCCCGAAAGATATTTCGTCCGGAAGTTCATTCACATCTCCTTCCTTGTATGGGAAGTGCACCTTGAGTTTTTCTCCTGTCATTCTGACGGCTTCGGCAAGGCCTTCAGCATACTGTCCTGCCGAAAACCTGTGCTTCATCATTGCTATTACATCATTCCAGAAGTCATGCGGCACTGCATTGTTGATCCCGCTGTCCCCGATGACAGCAAAGACCTTGGTCTGGCATGCCACGTATATGAGTACACCGTTATGCAGAACGGTCCTGTCCATCCCCAAGTATCTGAATACGGATTCAGCCCGCTTCATCGGGTTCCCTTTGCAGACTTCATCAAGGTGAATGCGGATCTCTCCGGACGTGCCGAGTTCCGCATCCCTGATAGCCGCAGTCACGGTTTCCTTTTCTGCGGCCGTGAGAAATTCAGTCGCTTTCATCTTTTCTGGCTTCCCGGCCTTAAAATTCTACCTTTGGTGCAGTCTCTGCGCCTTCTGTCGCTTCAAAATAGCCTTTTGTACCGAAACCGAACATTGAGGCTATGATGTTTCTCGGGAAACTTCTGACCATCGTGTTGTATGCCCTTGATGCCTCGTTGAATTTCATGCGCTCGGTAGTTATCCTGTTTTCCGTACCCTCGAGTTGGGCCTGGAGATCCCTGAAATTCTGGCTGGCCTTCAGGTCCGGATAGTTTTCCGTAATCATCAGAAGCCTCCCGAGAGCCTGGCTGAGTTCTCCCTGTGCCCTCTGGAATTCAGCAATTGACTCTTCGCTGAGATCAGACGGGTCAACTGTCAGTTGAGTCGCCTTTGACCTGGCCTCCATCACGCTCTCGAGTGTTGAAGACTCATGCTCGGCATAGCCTTTTACCGTAGCCACCAGATTCGGTATCAGATCGGCCCGGCGCTGATATACATTTTCAACCTGTGCCCATGATGCACTAACCTGTTCATCAGCCTTTACCAGACCATTGTATGAACCTTTTACCCAAAAGAAAAGTATCAGTACGACAACTGCTGCCGCAATGATGATTATTGTACCTTTTTTCATTATTCTGCGTATTTATTTATCTGAAAAAATGTCGGATGGCATGTCTTATGGCTGGACGCTGCGGACGCACCTTACAGGGAGGGCAAAACTTTTTTTGTCGACGTAGCCCAGTCTCATGTCCGGGTATTTGTCCCAGAAATATACATAATAGGCTGAAGACCCTGTGCTGTGCTCAGTTGATGTCCAGAATCCTGCATATTCCCCGAACCCGTCAAAAGTGTATATGTCTGAACTTCCATTGTCCATGACAGTGGCATAGCCGGCAGGGATTACCGAAAGCCCGCTTTCATTTGTCAAGTCGCCTACTGCCGTCCAGTACTCCCACATCTTGTCCAGGTTGAAGGTGGCGTCTGACATCAGGCTGCCGGTCACACCTTCCCATTTTGCAGTCAGACCGTCTTCAGTGATGTTGCCACCTTCCTGGCTTCCAGCCCCTAATGCAGTACATAATGCATCCCAGTCGCTGTGGGACGGGAGCGCCCATCCTTCGCCAAGCCCCTCGCATACGCTTACGGCATCCTCCCATTTATAGTATCTTCCGAAGATGCCGGACACAGCATCGGCTTCTTCCAGTGCTACGCCTGTCTTTGGCTCTTCTAAGCCGTAATGCATGTTTTCAGCCGTCCATTCCCTGCCGTTGATGACAACTGTATTGTACTCGTCCCCGGTCCTTAGGTCTGTCACCTTGCCTCCATGTATGCCTTCACCGAATTCAAAGTCTGCATGCTTCAGGGAATTTCCGTTGACAGCGGTGGTCACAGCCGTATAACTCGTCCCGTAATAGCCTGTCGCTTCGGTCGCACATGTGACTGTAAAGTTGCACAGTGTATCCTTCCCGTCCGATGCACTGAATTTCAGTGACAATGTCCTCCCGCCATCAGTTTCCGTTTCCTCGTCATCCAGCATCTCGTCTGAGCCTCTTGTAACATCCCATTTGTATGTTATTTCAGCCCCGGTGGGGTTGGTCACTTCTTCTGCCGTGAGTGTCATTTCTGTCCCTGCCGTCACATATCTCGGCAACTCAAAAGAAGGCGTGCCGTCCAGATACGGAAGTGATATGGTGTCGTCATCATCGTCCTTGCACGATACAATCCCCGCAGCCGCAATGATAATGGCTGCAGCCAGCCATGTTTTCCTGTAGTTCATTTCCACAAATCTTTATTCACGTCTAAACAATCATACAAAGATGTGCAAATTTTTACGAAAATCCCTATTTTTGTGAAAATACTTTTCTGAAGCCATATGGAAAAATACTCATGCAGGATGCTTCCTTATACCGTTGCGTCTTTGTTGCTTGCGGGGCTGATGCTCCTGTCCTGCCGTCAGGGCGGTGGTTATGTCACTGTCACCGGTTATGCCCAGGGCGGCACTTATATGGTCAAACTGAATACTGACGGGGTGAATGTGCCCGAGGCCGGGCTGAAGTCCGGGATTGACTCTATATTGACTGCCCTTGATGCTTCCGTGTCAGGCTACAACCCGTCTTCCATCCTGACCGCATTCAATGCAGGGGAAAGAGTCCTGCCCGACAGCATCTTCCTTGAGATGTTCAGGCTTGCAGGCAAATATTTTGACATGACGGGAGGAGCAATGGATGTGTCTGCAGGGACTCTTTTCGACATGTGGGGCTTCGGGTTTACAGCAGATTCCCTGCCATCCCGGGCAGAGGTCTCTCTGGCAAAGAAATATGTCGGCATGGACAGGCTCGTCCCGGACCTCAGGGCAATCATGGCGCAGGACGGCACTGTATGCGCTGAAGATGCAGTCATTGACGGTGTCCCGGGACATCCGCCTGTATTGAACTACAATGCCATCGCCCAGGGGTATTCATGCGATCTGGTCGCATCCTACCTTGAGAGGGCCGGTGTGGAGGACATGCTGATTGATATCGGAGGGGAAATTGTCTGTAAGGGTCTGAATCCGTCTGGGAATCCATGGACCATAGGCGTAGACCGTCCTGTCGACGGGAATAATGTCTCCGGCCGCGACCTCAAAGGTGTGCTCGAGGCCGGGCCGGACAGATGCGGGGTGGTCACCTCCGGAAACTACAGGAAATTCTATGTGCGTGACGGGAAAAAATATGCCCACACAATAGATCCGCGTACAGGGTACCCTGTGTCACACTCCTTGCTTAGCGCCACCATAGTCGCCCCCGACGCAGTCACGGCGGATGCTCTTGCGACATACTGCATGGTCATAGGTGTTGACGAGGCGCGGTCATTCATCGAGGGCTGCCCGGATATCGAGGGCTATCTCATATATGAGGCCGGTGACGGGTCGATGGCGGTATGGAAATCTTCCGGTTTCCGTCTTGTCCATGAGTGATACCCCTTTCCTGCCTGTGTCTATGACAGGGAAGATATCGTTGTGAGAATGTCAGTCATCAGTCTTATCGAGGCGGCATTTGCCTCGATAAGGATATCCGGGCGCAGGCCTGCGTAAGACAGCAGTATGACGGCTGCAGCCGTAAGCATGACAAATGTCGAGAGCGGTACGCACAGAAGGTTCGTGATGATGAAATATTCCGGGAATGTCCCGAAATGCATCCATGCGGCCGGGGCGGTGAACAGTTGGCAGGATATGGTGAGAGCGGCGGCATCCCAGAGTCTTTTCATTGGATTCCCCGGCGTCCTCCTGCCTTTGCTCCGTTTGTCTGTCATGTCCTGGCCGGTGTCCGTGTCTTTCCCCGGAAACCACCTTTTCATTTCCGGATATAGCAGATAGATTCCTGCCATGGCGAGATATGACATCTGGAAACCGGCTGAGCCTATGTTTTCAGGGGCTATTGCGAGTTGCAGGGTAAGGGCAATGAAGAATACTTCCATCGGACGAGTCTGTCTTCCTGCCATTTTCGCCCCCTCGTTCAGCAGGATGAAAAACAGGGCCCTTACAAGTGATGCCGCTGCTCCTGTGAGCAGGGTGTAATAGGTCGAAATCAGCATGATGGAGGCTGAACGGGCTTTTCTTGCGCGGACGGAATTACCGAATATTGCAAATGCCTTCAGCATTATGGCGTAGATGACACCGAGATGCATTCCGGACAATGCCAGGATATGGGATGCCCCGCTGTCGCGGAAAGCGTCATTGACTTCTTTCGTGATGTCGCTCTTGTCCCCTGTTATGAGGGCTTTTATCATGGCCGGGCCTTCTTTGTCCGGGTATGGGAGTGTATCTATAAAGCCTTTGAATGCGTCCGCCTGTCTGCTGATGGCTGTCATGATGTACCCGTATCCGGCTGATGTTGAACTGAGTGGCGCCTCTCCGTGTAATGAACTGCCCATATGGCACAGCAGGCCTGCTGAAAAGAACATCAGGAGTATTGCTGCCTTGCGGTATGCGGCATGGCCGGTGTCCGGAGACATGCAGTACGCGATTAGAAATGCAAGAATGGTGATTGCCGCAGATGCAACTGTGTAGCCGCTGTCCTGACTGTAGAGTCCGCAGTGTCCGGCAATTGCTCCGGATGCAGTTCCGGCCGTAAAAAACAGGGCGATCCCCGCTATATCCCTCTCCACTCTCATTTCGTACCTATTTTTTGCTAAAGTAGTTATTATTTTCTAACTTTGAATGATTTTTGATTAGGATTTATAGATTTTTAAAAACCAATAAATACAATTTTATGATTATTCTTGTTTTGAATTGCGGAAGTTCGTCTCTTAAGTACCAGCTTCTGGACATGAAGGGCGACAATGTCTATTATCTGCTTGCCAAAGGGCTTGTGGAGAGGATTGGAATGGAGACAGGCTGCATCAAGCACCGTGGCTCGCAGGAAGACCAGTATGT
>JADILX010000052.1 GCA_017695025.1 Candidatus Cryptobacteroides excrementavium | reverse complement strand
GTTTCGGGTCTTCCAACTGGTCACAGACCGCCACCTTATATCCTGCGCGGACAAGCCGGGGCAGATAACTGTCAAGAGAATGATGGGGAAATCCGGCGAGAGGGACAGAAGAAGCGGCCCCGTTGGCCCTTTTTGTGAGCACTATACCGAGAACCTTGCTTGCTATGAGGGCGTCATCTGCAAAAGTCTCGTAAAAGTCACCCACCCTGAACAGGAGGACCGCCTCTGGATGTTCAGCCTTTACCTTGAAATATTGCTTCATGAGCGGGGTCTCCGCTATCTTCTCCTGTTTCATCGTCTTTTCTCATTTAAGGGAGTCAGCAAATTTACAACTTATTCGGCAAGTGCACATGATAATCCGTGATTTTTGTCTAAGTTTGCAGGAATAATTATCTGCCCCATGCCACTATGGGGAATGAAATGAAACGGGTACTTGTCATCACATATTATTGGCCTCCGTCCGGAGGCTCAGGAGTACAGAGATGGGTCAAATTCTCAAAATACCTGCCCGAAAACGGCTGGCAGCCGGTAATATATACCCCGGAGAACCCTGACCTGACCACCAGGGACAAGACCCTCGGCGAAGAAATCCCTGAATGTGCAGAAGTCATCAGAAGGCCCATCTTTGAGCCATACGGCCTCGGACGCAGGCTCTTCGGGAAAGATGCTGCTTCACAGACAGAGGTCAACCCGATCAACGCACAGCATAAAAGTCTGAAACAAAGACTGATGATGGCCATCAGGGGAAACTTTTTCATCCCTGACCCGAGATGCATGTGGATAGGGCCTTCCGTAAGATTCCTGAAAAAATACCTTCACAGGCATCCCGTAGACATAATCGTCAGTACCGGGCCTCCGCACTCGATGCATCTGATAGCCCGTAAAGTGGCTCTCGCCACAGGAATACCATGGATAGCGGACTTCCGCGACCCCTGGACAAAGATGTTCTATTTCAAGCACCTCCATCTGGGCCGGTGGGCAGGACACAGACACAGGGTACTTGAGCAGAAAGTTCTGGATGATGCCTCGGTGATAGTGGCAGTGTCTCCTCTTGTGCAGCAAGACTTCAAGGACATGACAACTACACCGGTAAAACTGATTACGAACGGATATGACGAAAGCGATTTCGAGCAGGTAGTAGAGCCTGACGGCTATTTCAATCTCGTACACACCGGTCTGTTCGCCTCGGACGGAAACCCGGAATCGCTGTGGAAGGCGCTTGCGGACAAATGCCGTACCGACCCGGAATTCAAGGATATGCTGAGAATCCGGCTTGCCGGGAAGACTGACCGGGAGATCATCATGTCGATACGTGAATACGGGCTTGACGGCAATCTGTTTGACCTCGGCTACCAGTCCCACCAGACAGCCGTACGCGAGCAGAAAGGGGCCTCTGTGCTCCTTCTTCCGCTGAGAAAAGAACCGGAGTATAAGGCGGTGCTTCCCGGAAAACTTTTTGAATACCTCGCTTCCTGCAGGCCAGTCCTCGGCATCGGGCAGACTGACGGGGCCATGGCAACAATCATCAGGGACACGAAGGCCGGGGAAGTATTCGACTGGGATGAAGAAGCCGGGATTTCAGGCTACATCAACAGATGCTGGGAACAGTTCAAGGCGGGGACACTGGAAGTCTCCGGAGACAATATAGAACAGTATTCAAGACGCGCCCTCTCCAAAAAGATGGCCGGCCTGATGGAATCCCTCATCAACTCAGACATACAGAAATAAGAAACCGTCGTACCGACGCCAAACATAAATGACAATGGACAGAAAGTCTATCATAAAAAAAATCGCTGCCTTCATCGGCACTGCAGTCTTTTTCATAGTGATTTCATATGCCTTCGTCCCCCAGGTACTCAGCGGGAAAATCGTCAACCAGTCTGACATCTCAGGGTGGCAAGGCATGGCCCGGGAGACAATGGAATACAACCATGCCCACCCGGACGACAAGACGGCATGGACCAACTCGATGTTCGGAGGCATGCCGAACGTCACCATGTACGATGACTTTGACGGGGACTGGACAAAGCCGATATACGAGTTCCTGCTTACAGGAGCCAGGCCTGCGACATACATATTCGCCGCTCTTCTCGGAGGGTTCCTGCTGATGCTGTCTTTCGGTGTAAACTGGTGGATAGCCATAGCCGGGGCCATAGCCATGGCATTCTGTTCATACAACATGCAGATTATCCAGGTAGGCCACAACACCAAGATGCAGGCCATCGCCTTCATGCCATGGGTACTTGCGGGAATGGTGTACACATACCGGTGCGCAATGAAGACTCTGCCGGAAGACGAGGCAAAAGCCGGATGGAAGGCGTGGCTGCCGCAGACGGCCTTCGGGGCGACATTGTTTGCGTTCGCCCTCAGTTTCCAGATAAAGGCCAACCACCCGCAGATTACATATTACCTTGCCATCATAATATTCATATATGCCATCGTATGGCTTGTATGGCTCTGTACCAGTGCCGACAGGAGGAAAATGCTCGGCCGCTTCATTGCAGCATCATCCCTGCTGCTTGTCATCGGAGGGGCCGGTATCGCCACCAATCTCAACAAACTGCTTCCTACCATGGCATATGCCCCATACACCATGCGCGGAGGGTCTGAACTCACTCCTGAACATGACATGGACAACAGTGACGGGCTGGATCTTGATTACGCGACAGCATGGTCATACGGGATAGAGGAAACTCCGAACCTGATGATTCCCGACTTCAACGGAGGCCCGTCCTCAGGCGAAATCAGACTCAAGGAATCGGAGACAGAGCAACTTCTGCATAGTGCCGGACAGCCCAATCTGCGCCAGGTGATGAAAAACATGCCTCTATACTGGGGCCCCCAGCCATTCACTGCCGGGCCGATGTATATGGGGGCAGTCACCATCTTCCTGTTTGTCCTCGGTCTTTTCCTGTGTGACAGGAAAGAGAAGTGGTGGCTTGCAATAGCCACCGTCATTGCCATTTTCCTCGCCTGGGGAAGCCATTTCATGTGGTTTACCAGACTGTGGTTTGAATATGCCCCGCTATACAGCAAGTTCCGCACTGTCTCAATGGCTCTTGTCATCCTTCAGATAACTCTTCCTGTACTCGGTTTTGTGGTACTGGACCGGATCATGCGCGGAACTTATGAAAAGAAACGCTTCACACGTTCCTTATTGCTGGCTTTTGCTGTCTGTGGAGGATTCTGTCTGGTGTTCTGGATATTCCCCGGACTGGCAGGAACATTTACAGGGGCAGCGGACTCCGGTTTCCCGGATGCACTTGCAGCGGCCCTGGCAGACGACAGACGCTCCCTGCTTGCAAAGGATGCCGGACGCAGTTTTCTGCTGATAACGGCCGCAGCAGGACTGGTATATTATCTGTTCTCAAAAACATACAGGCCACAGGCCGGCACAGATAAAAAGAACGTGCTGGGAATAATGGCGGCAGGACTGCTGGTTGCCATCCTTGTCGTCATCGACCTTTTCCCTGTCGGCAAGAGATACCTCAACAAAGACCATTTCGTGACAAAACGTGATTTTTCCGGACAGTTTGCCCAGAGACCTGTAGACAAGATGATCCTCGAGGATCCGGCCCTTGACTACCGGGTGCTCGACATAAGTGTAAACACTTTCAACGATTCGCATCCGAGTTACTGGCACAAGAGCATAGGAGGCTACAGTCCCGCCAAGATGCAGAGATACCAGGATCTCATAGAAAAATATCTCACGGGGGAAATCAACAGCATCATCCGCACCGTCAACTCATCCGCCACCATACAGGATGTTGAAGCGTCCCTGCCTGAAATACCGGTCACATCGATGCTCAACGGCAAATATGTCATCATCGGGGGAGAATATCCGCCAGTGGTCAACAGCAACGCCTTCGGAAACTGCTGGTTTGTTGAATCGGCTGCAGCCGCCCAGTCTCCTGACGATGAAATACTCCTGCTTGGAAAGACAGACCTGCGGACATGTGCAGTAATCGGCAATGATTTTTCATGGGCACGGGAAAAACTCGACTCGCTCGGGACACTCGCACGTACGGACATAGCCCCTGCAGACACCATATGGATGACATCATATTCACCTAAGGAACTGCACTACAAGTCGTGCACACACTCTGAAAGAGCCGTCATCTTCAGTGAAATCTACTATCCTGAAGGATGGGAACTGACAATCGACGGTGCTCCGGCAGAACTTTTCCGTGCCGACTGGATTCTCCGAGGGGCATTCGTACCTGCAGGAGAGCATGAGATAGTCATGCGTTTCAACCCTCAGTCATACATCATCGGGGAAAGGCTGTCAAGAGCCGCATCGGCCACACTCATCCTGCTGCTCCTGCTGTCCTGTGCCTCAACCATCCTGACAGCAGTCAGCGCTCCCAAAGTTCGGCAGACCAGTCGGGACTGACATAGTCTCCATCATGGTCGACTCTGAAAGCGAGATAGGTGATAGGAATCCCCTGGGCAAGATACTGCGACTCATAGAAGGTCTGGACCTGAAAAAGGGCTTCCACCGCATCTTTCCCGCAGACTGAAGCAAGGGGAGATGCCATAAGTTGCCGCCATGCATCACTTCCTTCGAGTTCTTCCTGAGAGACTGCCGCAGAGCCGCCATCAAAAAAATATCCCGAGGCGACTTTCTTTGCCAGAGAGCCATATATGTCAGTCGAGCAGGCCAGCATCTCGAGGCCGTTCTGCTCCACAATGGCACGTGTATATTCATGCAGATAACGGCTGTCTGTCTTCAGATGGACAATACCTCCCTTTTTCAGGAAATTACGGTATCTCGACAGAAAGAGCGGGGAGGTCAGGCGCTTCTTCTCCCGGCCTATCTGAGGGTCGGCAAAAGTAATCCATATCTCCGACACTTCACCCGGCCCGAAAAGCGCCTCTATGAACTCTATCCTCGTACGGAGAAAAGCCACATTGGAAAGACCGTGCTCATGGGCATATTTTGCGCCTTTCCACAGTCTTGCACCCTTGATGTCAACCCCAATATAGTTGCAGCCGGGATTACGCAAGGCAAGGTCTACAGTATACTCCCCCTTGCCACACCCGAGTTCGACCACAACAGGATGGCTGTTGCCGAACATGCGCTCTCCCCAGTGTCCCTTGAGAGGATGGTCTTTATAGAGCACTTTCCCGTGACCATAGGCGTTATCTCCGGTATCTGCCGGAGAAGTGTCCGGATTCCCGGCACCGTCCACAGGACGTACTATAAGATCATCCGTACATGGCTGCACGAGACATCCGAAAGTCTCGTTCTCCTTGAATTTTCTGAGTTTGTCCTTTCCCATCTGTATAGATTGTACCTGTCTTTTACCGCTGCATCACTATATCTCCATGCAGAAGCCTACACTGCCACCGGCGCCTTTATTGCAGGCCACGGGTCATACCCCTCAAGTGTAAAATCTTCATATCTGAAATCGAATATGCTCCTGACTTCAGGATTGATCTTCATCACAGGGAGAGGCCGCGGCTCCCGCGAAAGTTGCAGGGCCACCTGGTCAAAATGATTCCTGTATATGTGGGTATCACCGGTAGTATGCACGAAATCCCCTGGCTCCAGACCGCATACCTGAGCAATCATCATGGTCAGAAGCGCATATGAAGCGATATTGAACGGCACGCCGAGAAACACATCGGCACTCCTCTGGTACAACTGGCATGAAAGCCGGCCGTCAGCCACATAGAACTGGAAAAGAGTATGACATGGAGGAAGAGCCATCCTGTCTACCTCTGCAGGATTCCAGGCCGAGACTATAAGCCTGCGCGAGTCCGGATTGCGCCTTATCATGTCTATGACATTGGACAACTGGTCGATACTGTGTCCGTCCGGAGCAGGCCAACTGCGCCATTGATGTCCATATACAGGCCCGAGGTCTCCGTTTTCATCAGCCCACTCGTCCCATATGGACACGCCGTGCTCTTTCAGATACCTTATATTGGTGTCGCCTGCAATGAACCACAGGAGTTCATATATTATCGATTTGAGATGCACTTTTTTTGTTGTGAGCAGGGGAAAGCCTTCAGACAGGCTGAACCTCATCTGATATCCGAAGACACTCTGGGTACCTACCCCTGTCCTGTCTTCCTTCATCACTCCATGCTCACGGATATGCCTTAAAAGATCCAGATACTGTTTCATCTGATTGTCCGGTGATTGACTTCAATAAATAAAATGAACCGCGTCATGCACGCACGCCGAAAGAGAATATTATCGCCTCCTCATATGTCTCGCCGGGACGCAGGACGGCAGAAGGATAGTCCGGCTCATTCGGGGTGTCAGGGAAATGCTGGCACTCCATCGCCACTCCTTCATAGTCATTGTAGCCGCGTCCGCATTTTCCCTCAGGAGAGCCGGCAAGCCAGTTGCCTGTATACACCTGGACACCTGGCTGTGTCGAAAACACCTCGACATAACGTCCGCTGTCAGGGGAATAAAGTTCTGCCACCTGCTGCAACTGCCCTGGCTCATAGCCATCCACCACCCAGCAGGCATCATATCCCTTGCCATATCTCAATGCGGGAAAATCCTCTCCCATATCCCTGCCTACAGGCTTTGCCGTCACGAAATCCATCGGAGTCCCGGCTACCGGCGCACTTTCCCCGAGAGGAATCAGACTCTCGTCAACAGGAAGATATTCGGATGCATTCAGCCTGAGTTCATGGCTCAGGACAGTACCGCTTCCCTCCCCGTTGAGGTTGAAATACACATGGTTGGTAAGATTGACCACAGTAGGGGCATCGCATTCTGCAGTAAATGTCAGCCGCAGGGCATTGTCTTCGCCCCAGTCATAGCGGACAACAGCCTTCAGGGCACCGGGATATCCCATTTCCCCGTCCTCGGAATAATACATGAACTCTACTCCACCGTTTTCTATCCTGCTATCCCATACCTTGTTCTGGAAGCCGTCCGGACCACCGTGAAGATGATTTGGCCCATTGTTGACAGGCAGGACATATTCTTTGCCGTCAAGTGTGAACCGGCCTTTTGCAATCCTGTTTGCATATCTTCCCGGGACTTTTCCGCAGCACGGGCCGTCACCGAAATAGTCGAGAGGATTTTTATAGCCAAGCACAACGTCCGCCTGTTTTCCGTTCCTGTCAGGTACACTGACAGCCGTTATTGCGGCTCCGATATCCGCCACCTGTACATATGCACCGTGTGAGTTTCTCAATGTATACCTGAATATCTCCTTTCCGTCAGGAGCGGTTCCCCAAAGTTCCTTTTCTATCTCCATGGCAACAGATTTTTGATTTAACTGACATATCCCGGCAACATCTGCCGGGAAAAGGCCTATAAAGGTAGCAACAATAATTGAAATTTACGGATAAAGTATTATTTTGTCTTGCCCTGTCAGCCCGACGGGGTGGCAGGGCAACATATATGAAGACGTTTTATGCGTTGATCTTCTGACTTTTGAATCTCGCAAATCCAAAGACTCATGGAAGACAATGGCAACAAAAGCGTCTGCGTGGTGTGATTACCAGATGCCACGGTACATCTTTCCGCATGTACCGGGCGGCATATCATACCGGCGTGGGCTGACTGGCGTTGCTTATCCTATGAGTAAGGCATGCGAGAGCCTAAAAGTCGGGATGAGCACATAACAGGACCCACGCTTTTCATTTCAGGAAGACAAATGGACAAAATGCCTGTCTCATGCACATCCACTTCTGATACCGGTTCAGAAGAAATGCTCCCCGGCAAATGGATTCCCGTACAATATTATGCAGACGGGGAATGGTACGGATGCTTTTCACCGGTATGGTATTTCATGTTCAACGACAACGGTACCGGCTACGAATACCAGGAAGGGGAAGAGACCCCGTTTTCATATATATACAATTCCTCAAGACGTAACCTTACAATATACGGGACAGTCTACGAAGGCTCATGGACAGTAGAGTCGCTCTCATCCGGTGAACTGACAATATCCACGGATGACCTTGATTTTGCAGATTATGGAGAAACAAAAATCCGCATGACAAGGGATTAGGACTGCATCACAATCTGTCGATGAATGACAGGACGATGTTTTCAGGGGCATCTTTCAGGAGGACAGTCTTGTCCCTGTCGAGGACATATAGGGAAGGGATGGCCCTGACATTGTAGATCATGTCGGTACGGATGACAAGGTTGGGGTCATATCCATTGTACCAGTTGTCAGGATAAACAGTCATATAGGAATACCATGCTGCCACATCCTCGTCGATGTAGACATTTACGACAGCGAGCCGGTTTTCAGCGATGAGCCTCTCTACGGACTTGTCTGACCGCAAGGCCTCTATTATGCCCTTGCAGGCTTCGCAGCCGGGATTGGAAAAGAACAGCAGTGTATAATCTGCCTCTATCCCGTACAGAGAATGCATTCCTCCGTCCTTGTCAGAAAATTCAAAATCTGAAGCCTTGTCCCCTATCCTGTTGAGAGAACACATTTCAGCAGTGTATGCATATCTTTCCCTCTCTGCCTTTGAAAAACCATCATACTTTGCAAGACCTTCTGCAAAAGGAAGATACAGATTCTCATTCCTGAACGGGGAATTGGGGTTATAGAAATATTTCTCTGTCAGGCCTGCAATGGACCCGAAGACATTGGTTGCGGTGTCTTTCCTTTCAAAAGTCTCGGCGAGCCGGTAAAGCCGTGCCACGGAAGCCTCAGCCTGTGCGAGTCCTGTCATCCCGAGGATTCCCGCATAATCTGCAAATGCCTGCTCAAGGTCGGGCCGTGTGACCCCGTTTACAGTTGACGAATCACACGCATATGTTTTTGAAGTGTCCATGAAGTCATCCCAGAAATGCTCTGCAAGAAACAACGCCCTCTCGCCGGGATCTGTGACCACCCCAGGAATCTCCACCATCGGGAATGCCCTTGTCTGAGCTTCCTCTACTCTTTCTCTGCATCCGGCAACGGACAATATGGCCATGCACAATGCTGCAGCATACAGGATATCTGTTATCTTTCTCATAATCATCTGTCATTTTTCCCGATATTGTCCGGACATTCTGCCTGACAGACACAGGATACATGCAAAAGTAAAAAAATTTACCCGGTAAAAAGCCCTTTCCCGGGAATTAGGGGAAAGTTATTGAGATTTTCCCTATTTTTGCCTTTTGTCTTCCGGACAGAAAGTTGCATCCGGAAACATACAACTGACTGACATGAAACGGTTCCGACTTTTTTTCATATTTGCCGCCCTGATCATCCCGCTGCATTCCCATGCGCAGTTCTACAGCCTTGGAGATGATCCGGGGCATGTGAAATGGTATAGCATTGACAGCCCGGAATACCGTATCATATATCCGGAAGGACTCGATTCGCTCGCAAAAGTATATGGCCGGCTCCTTGAAAAATACAGAATCCCTGTATCCAGAAGTGCGGGATATGTCCCGGGAGAAATGACATCCAGAAGGATGCCTGTCATACTCCACCCTTACAATGCCATGTCGAACGGCTCCGTTGCCTGGGCCCCGATGCGCATGGACCTCTTCACTTCACCGGAAGCATCCGGAGCCGAGGCAATGCCATGGGAGAAAATGCTCGCAATCCACGAGTCCAGACATGTGGCCCAGATGCAGTTCGGCATGAGCCATGCCTTGCGCCCGTTCAACTGGATTTTCGGAGAGATGTTTACCGGGGCAATGGCCGGTATCTACCCGTGCAGATGGCTTATGGAAGGCGACGCTGTTGTCGCTGAGACGGCACTTACCGAAGCAGGGCGAGGAAGGAGTGCAGACTTCCTGAACTATTTCATGCCTGCATTTGACAGCGGGGACTTCAGGACTTGGGACCGGTGGAGATATGGCTCATACAGGCACTATACACCTGACCATTATGCTGTCGGCTATATGGCCATCAGCGGGTTGAGATACATGTCATCGGATCCCGGATTTACCGGTACGTACCTTCACTATGCTGCCAGACGCCCATATGACCCGCTTTCCTACTGGAAGATAAGCCGCTCTCTCACCGGGAAAGGCTTCAGGGACGCCTTTGACGAAAGCATGAAGACATATCACGGCATCTGGAGCATGGAAAAGGAACGGCGCAGACCATTCACGCCTTCCATACAGATGGTAAAGACTCCCCGCCGGCATATCGAATATTCGGAACTCATCGCCACTGACAGCACGTTATACGCCCTTAAAGAAGGGCTTGGAAAGAGCAGGGTCATGGTAATGCTTGACAAGGACGGGAAAGAGCACCATGTGACGTCATTCGGCAACATATCAGGCCCGCTCTCCATGTCACAGGACAGGATATGGTGGAGTGAATATGTCAGTGACAAAAGGTGGTCCCTGAAGGTCAGTTCAGTCATAATGTACTATGACCTGCGCACCGGAAAGAAACGCAGTTTCACCAGATCAGGCAAAAGATTCTGTCCTTCCATATCACCTGACGGACAGTCTCTCATGACCATCAGTTACCCGCTGCACGGAGGGTCGGAGATAGAGGTGTTCAGCATCCGTTCTGGCAAATGCGTGGCGGCCGCAGTCATGCCGGACTCCCTGCAGGTGACAGAGGCAGTATGGCTCGGGGACAGGATATATGCAGCAGGCATTTCAGAACATGGCTATGGACTCTACAGTATCCAGGACTTCACTTCCGGTGGCCTGCCAGATACAGGCACTGATGCCGTGGCCCGGAAGACCAGCCCGGCCATGACTCAGGAACTCGGCCCGGAACCTGTCAAAATCACACGGCTGCATGTCAATGGCGGAGACATCCTTTTTACTTCCGATAAAAACGGAGTAAATGAACTCTACCGATACAGTCCGCAGACCCGCAGGCTCTACCAGATGACTTCGACCGAATACGGTGCAGAAGGATTTGCATTCAGTCCGGACAGAAAAAAACTTTACTTTTCAGCCAGCTCTGCTGCAGGAAAAATCATAAGATGCTCTGATACTGCAGACCTTCTGGAAAAAGAAACATCATTTGAAGATATCCACAGGTACGTAATCCCGGATGCCCTGTCTGCACAGGAAAAAGAACTCGCTGAAACCGACTCCGTCTGCACAGGAAAAGCATACACTGGAAAACAGAACCTGCCACAGGGTGAAACAGTCTTTTCAGAACCGGAAAGATACCGCAAGTTTCCCCATCTTTTCCATATACATTCCTGGGCTCCTCTATATGTAGATGTAGATGACATCATGTCCATGAGTTATGACGACTATGACCAGTCCGTCACATTAGGAGCCACGGCAATACTGCAGAACAGCCTCGGCACCATGAAGGGAAGCCTCGGGTATTCTGCCCACAAAGACCCTTACGATTTCAGCATGTGGAGACATTCGGGCCACGCAAGCCTGACATATTCCGGACTCTATCCTGTAATAGAGGCATCCGTGGACTTCAATGACAGGGCAGCAAGGAACTATGGGTTCAACGGATATATCATGCCTGACAGACAGTCCTGGCTGCTGTATATGACAGGGACAGCGTCGGCAAAGCCATTCGTTCAGGGCAACCTGTCAGTATATATCCCGTTCAACCTTTCATCCGGAGGATGGTCAAGAGGCATCATCCCGCAAGTGTCATACAGCATCTCAAATGACATCTATTCCACAGGAACCGTTTTCTACAACCTCCAGCAAATCGGCGAAGACCTGCTCAATCCTGTCTTCGACTCATATACACCGGGGAAAAGGGTACTCGACCAGAGACTTTCCGGATCAGTCAGGGCGTATGTGATGCGTCCGGCGGCACATTCTGAAATCTATCCTGACTTGGGCATAGGAATGGAAGCGGGGGCAGTATTCTATCCCGGCATGACAGACTGGTTCTCCCCTGCCGGATATCTCTACCTCTATGGCTATCTTCCCGGCATCACCGACACCCAGGGACTGCGTATAACCGCCACATATCAGAAACAGCTCAACAAAGAGGCGAGATACAGTACAAGGCTGGTCAACACGCTTCCAAGAGGGTTTGTCTTTGCCGGAGACCTGGCAGACGTGATTGCCGGTAAACCGGGAAGTGCAAAATTCACGGCCGACTATGCCATCCCTGTCCATCTCGGTGATTTCAGCATCACATCCGCTTTCTATGTCAAACGGGCAGTTGTCACACCGCATTTCGACTGGACCATTTTCAACGGAGGAGGACTGTATTCTGCCGGTATCACGGCACAGATAGAATTCGGGTGCTTCTTCTGGATTGGAGCACCTGTAAGCATCGGTCTGACATATTCATGGAACGGAGGCCCTTCATTCGAGTCCCTTGCTGCCGAAAATATCAGCATGAACCGCTACTACATCGGCCCGGCCTTCTCTTTCAGCCTCCCCTACTGACGGCACTGGAAGACACCGTGCATCAGGACAGCCACGGCTTGATGATACCGAACATGAGATAGGCGACGGCCAATGTGACGATAATATTGAATGTCTGCGCTATAAGAAAGACATACAGCGGCCTGCGGTTTTCCTTACCGAAAATCTCCTTGAAGCGGGTCTCGAGCCCGATACAGACAAAGGCTATACTGAAAAGCGTATTCTGGAAACCTTTTGTCACCACCCCGGCAGCCTTGGCCGTAGTCTCGTCCATGCAGAAACTGAATACAAGGGATGCAATGATAAACCCGACCACAAACTTCGGGAACCTGTCCCATATCACCCCGAATGTAGGCCGTTCAACATGCTCTGTACCTCTGTATGACCACATCAGGGAAATGATGAAGGCGGCTACTCCGAGCAGGACATTCTGCGAAGACTTTACTATCACGGCTGTCTTGGCGGCAGTCTCCCCTATCAGTGTCCCTGAAGCGGCAACAGCACCTGTCGTATCTATCGTCCCGCCAAGCCATGCTCCGGCGACGTCCTCATTAAGCCCCATAAGACCTGCAAGCCATGGCAGAAGATACATCATCGGTATTGCTATTATGAGCACAAGGGAGATGACATAGGAGAGTTTTCTGTTGTCTCCCTTGATGACTCCGCAAGTAGCGATTGCGGCAGACACTCCGCAGATGGACACTGCCGATGACAGCATTGTCCTCATCTCCGGGTCTACCCTCATCTTCTTTCCGACCCAGAACGCAAAATACCACACGGAAAAGACAACTATCAGCGATTGTGCAAGGCCGTATGCACCTGACTCAAGCACTTCCTTGAAAAGAATCGTAGAGCCGAGACAGATGATGCCTATCTTGATATAGAATTCGCTCTGGATTGCCGGCCTGAGCCATTTCGGGACTCTGAACACATTGCTTACAATCAGCCCGAGTATCACGGCAAAAAACACAGGTTCAAAACCGAGTTTTTTCACTGCAGGAATGGATGCTATCAACTGTGCCCCGAGAGTAAGGAGAAAAATAACGAGCAAAGACAGGAATATGCCTTTAAGGGGTCGCTTCAACGCTGCTGATGTCACATATGTCAGCACAAGCACGAAAAGGAACATATAAAGTGCAGACAACCAGTCTCCGGAAGTCGCAAGTGTCTTTGGCATCTCAGGCATTACCGTAGGGAATGCGATGGCAAGGGCCAGAATCACGGCACCGGCAAAGACTATTATCCAGTCTTCCGATGTGAATTGTCTCAGCCATTTTTTCATTTTACAGCAGTTTTATGACAGTGGTTCAAGTACATACGGCCACAACAAGACTTTTCCTGAATGGCGCGGGATGCGCAAAGTTAAATGCAAATTACAATAATTCCAAATCAGCCCCCTCCAGGACGGAAATGCCAATACGGAGACCGGCATAGCAAGTAAACTTGCATTGCTCTCGGCTTCTGCGTATCTTTGCCACTCTAAAAATGTAAGGAAATGTCTATCATCAGAAAAGCCGGGGCTGTTTGCACCGGATGCGGAAAAGAAAACGAAATCACTGTCTACAGAAGCATAAATACTGCTGAAAATCCTGAACTCAAGGAAAAGGTGAAGGACGGCTCTCTTTTTCTGTGGAAATGTCCTTCCTGCGGGCAGACCAACCTGATGAAATACGAGACTCTGTACCACGACCCGGAAAAACACATCATGATATGGCTGCTGCCGGACGGGATAGAGATGTCAGAGGCACAGATGAATTCCATAACCCTGCATGCAAAGGCTATAGGGAACTATACTCTCAGAAAAGTCAGTGACACCGGTTCCCTGATGGAAAAGGTCCTTATCGCAGATGCAGGGCTTGACGATGCCGTCATCGAGATGTGCAAATACATAACGAGAATGGAACTCGTGTCCAAGACAGAGGACAAGACAAAGGCCGGGCAACTGGCATCAGCGCCATTCCATTTCTATGCTCTGCAAGGAGAAGAATCAGACCGTCTGATTACGCTGATGTACCCCTTTGAAGGGAAAATGACAGGAGTCAACATAGGATACAATGTCTATGAGGATTGCGAGGGCATTATAAAGAGAAACCCGCATATAAAGCCAGGCGAAGGTTTCGAACAAGTCGATGCCGCCTGGCTTGAATCACATATCAGATAACGGCCCTGCAGAGACTGCCACCGTCTGTGCTGCAAGGATGCTTATTCCAGTTTCCTTGCCCCGTCGCTGATTACCACATCATAGACTTTCGGCTCGTGCCCGAATTTCTCCTTGAAAGCCTCTATGGCTCTGGCTATAAACTCGTCATGAAGTTCATTCTTCACAAGATTGATGGTACAGCCTCCGAAACCTCCTCCCATCACACGGGAGCCGGTCACACCACATTCTTTTGCAATATCGTTGAGGAAATCGAGTTCTTCGCAACTGACTTCATACAGTCTGCTCATCCCGTAATGAGTCTCGTACATTTTTTTGCCGACAGTCTCATAATCTCCCCTTTCAAGGGCATCACACACATCCAGCACTCTCTGTACCTCGCCTATCACATACTCTGCCCTGCGATAATCCTCTTCTGAAATCACTGTCCTCACCTCTTCAAGCCATTCTTTCCTGGCATCCCTCAGGAACTCGACTTCCGGATGATTATGCCTTATGGCTGCTGCAGCACGCTCGCACGACTCTCTTCTCTTGTTATAGGCAGACGAAGCAAGTTCATGCTTGACAACCGAATCAAGAAGCACAAGCCTGTACCCTTTTGGGTCAAACGGATAATACTTATATTCCATCGTCTTGCAGTCGAGCCTCATAAGATTGCCTTTCCTGCCGAAGATTGAGGCGAACTGGTCCATGATGCCGCATTTGACCCCGCAATAATTGTGTTCCGTTGCCTGGCCTATCCTTGCAAGTTCAAACTTGTCTATACCGAGATCATACAGGAAGTTCAATGCGAAAGCAAATGTGCTTTCCAGCGCAGCAGAAGATGACATTCCGGCACCGAGAGGAACATCACCGGCAAAGACCGTATTGAACCCTCCGATTTGGCCTCCTCTCTTGATGATTTCGCGGCAGACTCCGAAAATATACCTTGCCCAACTCTGTGACGGGGCATCCTCCTCCTTAAGTCCGAACTCCACATATTCATCAAGGTCAAGCGAATAGGCATGTACCCTGTCAGAACCGTTGAGCTCGATTTCTGCCATTATCCCTTTGTCGATGGCTCCCGGAAAGACATAGCCTCCATTATAGTCAGTATGTTCTCCGATAAGGTTGATTCTTCCCGCTGAAGCGAAAAAATCACCGTCATGCCCGAAAAGAGTCCTGAATTTCTCTGATATTCTTGCTTTCATTTTGATATTATGGTTATAAAGTTTTTGTTATAATCATGCGATTGATCTTTCAAAGATAATCATTATACTCAGATAAAGCAATCTTATAGAGCGGCTCCGGCAGTGACCGGACGCTTTCCGGCAGTATGTATTTTCAACAATATCGGGCAATGGTCACTCACCCCGCCGATATATCTCGGCCCCGAATAAGTCCTGAAAGGCTTCTCCCCCGCGAAAGAATTGTCCCATACGGTCAGAAAAGGGACTCTGCATATCTCCATTCCAGAGACCCGGGCAACATCCTCAGATACGATGAACATATCTATAAGATCACGTTTCCCACGGTAGCGTATAGTTCCCTGTCCCCTGTCAAAAAGCGGGACTGCCATGTTTACAAGCCTTTTACCTGTGAAGTCGAACAGCGGGCTGTCAGGAGTATCATTGAAATCCCCCATACATATTACATTTCTGCATCCTGCATCATCGAGCGAATCACATACGGCAAGCATCATCTTCATCGCAGCCTCCCGTTTTGGAACGGACACGGCCGCTCCGCCATATTTTGACGGATGATGATTGACAAGCATATGATATTCAATCCGATGACTCCCTGCACAGGAGTCCTGACCTGCCGCATCATCACCCGCAACATGTTCCAGGGCAACATAAAGGATGTCCCTCGTCCGGAAAGCATGTGCCCCAGATACGCTATCCCTGGAATCTGTATGATACATACCCACTCTTACAGGTCTTGAACGGACTTTCCTGAATACCCCTTTCCTGTATACGAGGGCCACATCTATCCCCCTTGTATCGGGAGAGTCGTAATGCACTATGCCATAGTCATATTTCCGCAATGCTGTGGAATACAGCAGGGCATTGAGCACAGACCTGTTCTCTATCTCGGCAAAGCCTGCCATATCAGGCATCCTCCCATACTCGTCCCCGATCCACAGAAATGTCTTCGCTATAGCGTTGCACTTGGTGTAAAACCTTGATTTTGTCCACTTTCTCTGTCCGGAAGACGAAAATTCAGCATCAGAACTTCCCGTGCCCTGGTCCCTGTAGTCAAAGAAATTCTCAAGATTCCAGAACATCAGGAGAAGAGAGTCACCTGCATCTGCCCCTGTATCGGCATGACCGGGACTGTCCCTGTCATGATATATCCTGTACTGCGCTTCATCCGCCCGTGCTGAACAGTATATAGCCTTTACGCACAGTATCCACGATATCGACAAAACCACTGCCGCATATCCTCCCGGCCATCTGAAAATCTTTTTCTTCCTGAGCACCTCTTTCATAACATTATGTCTAAAGATAAAAATGACAGGCAATATCGTCTTCCCAAAAGGAAAAAAGCCCCAAAAAGAGAAAAATGTGGCGAAATGCACGAATAATTCGTAACTTTGCCGCCCGAAAACAAAAACCTGATGCCATGTCATTGAAATGCGGAATAGTCGGGCTCCCGAATGTGGGCAAATCGACTCTCTTCAACTGCATAAGTTCTGGAAAAGCCCAGAGCGCCAATTTTCCTTTCTGTACCATAGAACCGAACATCGGCTCTACAATTGTACCGGACAAACGCCTTGAAGTCCTTGAAAGCCTGTGCAACCCGAAGAGGGTTGTCCCGGCGACAGTCGAAATTGTCGATATTGCAGGACTTGTCAAAGGGGCAAGCAAAGGAGAAGGTCTTGGCAACCAGTTCCTTGCCAATATCCGTGAGACAGATGCCATACTGCATGTGCTCAGATGTTTCGACGACCCTAATATCGTCCATGTAGACGGGAGTGTAGACCCGGTCAGAGACAAGGAAGTGATAGACATGGAACTCCAGATGAAAGATCTGGAGACAGTTGAAAACCGCCTGGCCAAAGTACAGAAACAGGCGCAGGCAGGAGGAGACAAGAGTGCAAAAAAACTCTGTGAACTGCTCCAGCGCTATAAGGATGCACTTCTTGAAGGCAAATCCTGCCGTACAGTATCCCTTGAGACACCTGAAGAAGAGCAGTTGGCCAAGGATCTCTTCCTGCTGACAAACAAGCCGGTAATGTATGTCTGCAACGTGGACGAGGCTTCTGCAGCCAAAGGGAACGGATACGTGGATAAAGTCAGGGAAGCAGTAAAAGACGAGAATGCGGAGATACTTGTAATAGCCGCCAAGATAGAGTCTGACATCGCTGAACTTGAGACATACGAAGAACGGCAGATGTTCCTTGAGGAGATGGGACTTGAAGAGTCAGGAGTGGTAAGGCTTATCCAGAAAGCCTATGCGCTTCTCAACCTCCAGACATTCTTCACAGCCGGGGCAGACGAATGCCGCGCATGGACAATCAACAAGGGGGACAAGGCTCCGAAGGCAGCAGGAGTCATCCATTCGGATTTTGAAAAGGGCTTTATCCGCGCAGAAGTCATCAAATATGAAGATTTTGTCGAACTGAAGTCAGAGGCTGCCTGCCGTGCCGCCGGAAAGTTAGGCATCGAAGGCAAGGACTACATCGTACAGGACGGTGACATCATGCACTTCCTGTTCAATGTCTGAGAGCATGAAGCAATGCCATAGACAATTGTAGTGACAATTCTGACTCCATATGGGGAATGAAGAAGCCGGCCCAAAATTACTTTTGAGGCCGGCTTCTTTATCATTTATTATGAGACACTGTATCCTAATAGAACCGCGCCCTGTTGTCTTTTACATCTGCATCCTGCATCATCACCGGAACAAGCATCTGGAGACTGTACTGTGTCATCTGGGCATCACGGGCCTTTGCGTCGTCCTCTGTAAAGAACGCCCCTGTGTCATGCCCAGTCACCTTATAGACATATACTCCGATGTTACCTGCAAGAGGTGCCGAAATCTTGCCTGTTTCAGCCACTGAGACAGCCCCGATAAACTTAGGGTCGAGTCCCTGCGATGTAAGGGAGGCAAAAGTTATGTTCTCTTTTGTGCTTACTGTAGTACCGAGAGTATCGGCAATTGCCTGCATGTCTGTAAGACCATTGATTTTTGCTGCAATCTCAGCCGCCTTCTTCTCTCCGAGTTTCTCCCTGTAGAGAATATTCCTGATAGATGAAGACATCTCCTCAACGGTGGCATATCCCTCCTTGTGGATGTCTTTGAGAGCCACTACAAAGAAGTAACTGTTGTTGACCGTAATGATATCTGAGACTTTGCCTTTCTTGGCATCGAAAGCCCATCTCGTTACAGGCTTTGTACCATCTATTGCCCCGAGCATGTCAGAACTTTCAAGCATCCTGTTGACCGGGTGTGCATAAAGCCCTTCCTCTTCGACAGCCTTCCTGAAACCTTCATATTTTCCGGCTGCCTTTGCTGCCACATTGTTGGCCTGGGAGTAATACTTGTTGAATGTCTCCTTGCTTGCAATGGCCTCTTTCTCAAGGATGGCAACGCGTTTCTTAAGAACAGGCTCTGTCCTGTCAGTCACTTTCACTATGTGTTTTCCATACTGGGTGTCAAGGACAAAAATCCTGTTGAGCGGAGCCGTCATAACTGACTCCATGCCAGGAATCATGTATGTCTGAGTCATCCAGCCTATGTCTCCCCTTTCTGCAACATTAGGATTCTGGTCTGCAGAATAGAGCGCTGCCACATTGGCAAATGACTCCCTGCCCCTCTTGAGCACATCCACAAGGCTGTCGGCAAGTGCCTCCTGCTCGCCCTGAAGAAGAATATGCTTCACGAATACTGAATCAGGAACCATCCTGCTCTCCATGACCCTGGCCACATAGAAAGTATTGTCCTTTGTAAATACCTTGGATGTGCCTTTCCCGTCATTGAAGACGAAATCATTGACATCGGAAGATATGGTATTGAGTTCACCGCTCCTGTAATAGTACTCGGAATAAGGCCTGTCGGAATTTCTGAGAAGGAATCCCTTCATGTCTGCGGCATCTGCCGATGCAAACTCATCGTACACCTTGAGAACCTGCTCGTTGGCTGCTGCAATATCCTCATCGGAAGGAACCACCTCAAACACGACATATTCAATGTCGCGGCTTGCCTGCTGCCTGTACTGCTCCTTGTGGGCCTTGTAATACCTGTTGATCTCGCTGTCTGAAACAACTATGGTAGAGTCTGTCTGGAATCCGTAAGGAACCATCACAAACTCGACATCAGTGGTATTGTTGTTCTCCTCTATCTCCTTTGCAAGCATCAGAGGATTGGAAAAGTTCCCCCTGGTGAAAAGCGAGCCGTATTTGGCATAATACTGCTGTGTGTATATGGTATTCTGCAGATAGTCCCAATACATCCTGATGCTACCTGACTGGTCGCTGTGGATATTCTGCACCAGTTGTACAAGCCTGTCCTTGGAAAAGTTACCTGACTCATCCATGAAAGTAGGATCCTGTGAAATGAATGGTGACACCATATCACCGGTAGTAAGGTCGACCATTTCAGCCTCTCCTACCGTTATGCCGGCAGCCTTTGCATTTCTGAGGAACAGGTATTTGTCGATAAGGGACTGCCATGCTGCATTCCTTATGGCTTCAAGCTGCTCCTCTGTCCTGGCTGAAGTACCTGTAGACATCTCGCTGAGTGCAGTGAAATACTCCACATCTTTCTCGAAGTCCTGGTACCTGATGTCCTTTCCGTTGATCTCGCCCACATCATTTCTGGATGACATGGAATTGGAGACAGCCTCAAGTGTTGTCGGGTCGATGATGAATGAAAGCAGTGCCAGTGCTATGACAACTGTGATGAACACACCCAACTTTACGCGTATTTTTTCAAGAACCGCCATCTTTTTATCTGATATTTAAATTTTTTACTGATTCGATATGGGCTGCGAAGATAATAATTTTCCTGCAAATCTTCACTATTTTTTTATAAGCGGGCCAATAAAATTGACAGAATCAATCCCCGCCGCCGTACTGTCCTGCACTACAAAGGCATAATTGTCGAACACTTTGAGAATAACGGTATTCCTCGCCCTTTCGTCAGATTCCATCCCATAGCCTTGGATAAATCCGTCAGGAGAATACATCTTCACATAACAGTCAGTATATATCCGGCTGTTTTTCCTGTCCCAGTAGAGAGTGTCGGTCTCCATGACTTCCTTGTTGATAATATTCTTCACCACGACATTTCCGAAAGCCTGCCATGTCTCCCTTCCGTCATCCTCATATTTTTCATGCCTTGCATTGTCTGATGTTATCTCCGTCTCAAGCAGACCGTCTTCATCATAGCCATATACCGCAAAGCCTTCCGGAAAGAGTTCATAGGACATGGTGTCCCTGTCGTACCTTTCCATGACATCCGCCTCCATCCTCATCTGCAGCCTTCCGTTTTCAGAAAAGACAACAAACATGTCATCGACAGTCTGTACCGGGGTCTCGTCAAGATTGATCGAATCAGCAACTCCAAGATTGCTCTTGCATGAATAAACGACGAAAGCAACCGCGATTGCGGTTGCTGCCGTCTTCATTATGTCAAATCCTTGTATCAAGGGATCAGTCCTGAGTTCTTACTGTAGTCACAGCCCTCATGCCGCCGCAAGACACTGTATAGGAATCACCGTTGGTGATACCGTACATGAACGCATCTCCTGTCTGAGGGAAATATGTGCTGTACTGGCCTATAAGTTTGTTGGCCTCCTCTGCAAGTGCAGGATCAGCATTCCTTGCCTTCACAAGATAGTCAATGGCAACCCAGTACGGTGCCCTTGTCTCAATCTCGTTGCCCTGACATACCAGGGATCCCCAGATCGTACCGATAAGCATATATGACTTTCCTGCAAGCGTAGGATCGTACTCTATAGCCTTCAAGGCAGTTGAGAATGCCTTGGCGCTGTGTCCTGCCTTGAAGCATGCAGTTGCAAGTTCATAGCAGTATGCACCGTCCTGAAGGCTGTCTGACTCAGGATATGCTATAGCCTCTTCCATATACTTGATGGCATTGTCTATGTCATTCCTTGAATTGTAGAGACGATAGAGGAAGTATGCCGTGTTGTATGAAGGATCGAGTTCATGCATCTTTGTCACTGCATTGAGGAAAAGTTCATTGTCTGTACATCCTTCAGTAGAGCCCATCATCATGACAATGCTGCTGACTGTCTCGAGATCATCAGGATTGGCCTCGAATCTCGGTGTAAAGAGGGAGATGAGTTTGTCGCAGCTTGCAATCTTGCTTGTGATGAAAAGACTTTCAATATCAGTCTTCACCTTGTCATTCTGCTGCTTCTCGATATCATTCTTAGGAGTCATCTTTGATATCATGGCAAGGGCCTGCTCATAGTCCTCAATTACGTCTTCTGCCGTCAGGGCCCCTGTCTGATAGAGACTTACGGCAGTATTTATCTTGAAGAGGAATATATTAGCCCTTGTATCCTCACCATTTGCCTCAATCACCTCATTGAGACCGTCATACAGAGCCTGAGGGTCATCCTTTATATAGTTGATCATGTCAAGGCCCATGTTGTTCATGGCAGTGACGGCATATTTAGGATAGTACTGTGCACGTGTCCTGTGGATGGTAATAAGAGAGTCCACAAGTGCATCCCTGTAGATGGCATTCTTGCTGTTCTTGCCGATAAGGTATCTCATGAGGGAGGTACCGTCTATGAGCATTGTCTGGTTAGCTGTAGGAGGACAGAGACTATACGCCTTTCTCCAATTAGGGAGAGCGGAATCATAGCTCTTCTGTTTGAAGTACTCCTTGTAGTAGGAGAGATATTTGATACATTCAGCACTGTCGGGACCGTATTTTCCCTGAGCGAAGACTGATGTGCCGCCTATCATAAGTACGGCAAACAGAGAAAAAATAATTTTCTTCATAATTTATAGTTTTAATCAATCATATCTTGGTTTCTGGAACCACAGGTCATGTATATTGAATCCTACGGCAAACGAGATATAACGCTCCCTCACCATATTGTTTCTCAGACTTCCACGCTGTCCCATATCTACCCCCACCGTTATGCCGTTGTACCATCTGAACACCGGCAGAGTGACTCCAAATGTTATGCCTAATGAGTTCACCCTGTTGCCGTCAAACAGATAGTATGAAGTATCGTAATATACCCCCGCCCTGTATGCGCATCTTCTCAGGTAATACCTGATGTCATTCCTGTTGGGCACTATCTCAAATCCGGCCCTCACAGAATGGGATACTGTCGAAGTGAATACCGAAGAGCCGTTAGCAGCAAATCCCGGCCTTCCTTCCATACCTGTCCTCCTCCAGTCGGACATAAGGTAGTTGACCTCTACACTCCATCTTTCTCCGCTTCTCAATGATATGCCTATACCCAGTTCGTCCCCGAACTTCAGCCCGCTTGAACGTCCAAGTGTATCTATATTGTTTCTCAGGGTATCTGTAGTCTCCGAAGTGTTGGCATAACTGTAGTCAGTCACCTGTCCCCTGACATTTGTCCTCAGCCTGTATGTAGCCCCGAAAGTCATCGTAAGGTCATTACCGAGAGGATACTCGTACTGCACTCCAAACTTGCCTGTCACTCCCCTCAACAGCAGATTGTACCCGTTGTTCACGGACCTGAACGACGAGTCGTAATAATACATGTTATATACCTTGTCGAGAGAGCCGAAGTAATATATGAACTGGGCACCGAGAGACAGCCGTCTCCAGAATGTCACTGCTCCTCCGGCAAACAACTGGTACAGGCTTCCTTCGCCATAATTGGTGTATGTGATATTGCCTGTCTCCCCGATGATGTCCCCTTCAGTCACGTCGGAGGAGAATTCATACCCTATGTCACTGAACGGAGTTATTCCCACCATGAATGCCGAAGACTTGTAGATGGGGAAACTTATGACAAAGTCATGGATATTGAATGTATTGTTGCCGGAGATAAGTTTTGCACCGCCAAGATTCTGCCTGTAGATGGTATTGCTTTCAGCAAGACCGAAATCCGCCATGAAAGAAAGTGTGTCTCTCGCAGTCAGCGAGGCAGGGTTGAGTATGTTTATGAATCTCCTGTTCCTGGTCGCAATCCCCACTCCGCCCATACTCTTGTTGTATGCAGTACCTTCCTTTGAAATATTGCCTATGCCGTAGATGGAATACGGAGAAAATGACCCGTATGCACCGCCGGTCTGGCCATACGCCACAACTCCACAGAAAAGGCATATACAAACTGAAAGTATTCTACAAATCTTCTTCGACATAATCTTCAGCCATTAGAGCCAAACCCACTAAAACAAGGTTACAAACTACAAAGATGGAGTTTTTCATCCTTTTTGCAAAATAAATTGCATCACCGCCCGTAAAAACTGCCGTATAGTCAGGGATTTGTCCAAGATATCCTTCAATTTCAAATATTATGCCTTTAACAACCCCCGACTGTATCGAAGTTATAATGTCATTTCCCCTGTCCTGGACATATTCAGGGGCATCTGCAAGGGGGAGAGAACGGGAATACCTGTTCAATGCCCTGAAGCGTGTCCTGCACCCGGGGGAAATAACGCCACCTCCATAACTTCCGTCAGCACCGATAAAATCAACAGTCATGGTTGTCCCGAGGTCGAAGACAACACATCCTTTTCCTTTGAAAAGATGCCTTGCAGCGACAATGGAGGCAGCCCTGTCTGGAGTCACGCAAGAAGGCAACCCATATTTCTCTGCATACCGGACATGCCGCGGATCCATCAGCACAAGCCTGCCGCATTCTTTTCTGAACCTCTCCTCATTCTGCCTTGAAATCTCTCTTACTGAAGATATTATCATCACATCAGGCTTTTCTTTAGATACAAGGGACATTATGAAGTCTGACATCTTCTCCCCCTGATACCTGAACGTCTTGCCGAGAATGACCCCGTCAGCCCATGCAGCCTTCAATGCGGTATTTCCTATGTCTATAATGAGATTGGACACTTTAACTGTATTTGAGAACGTGCAAAAATACTGATTTTATTGCAATTTGTTCAATACTGCCCAGGCTTTACGGATTGTAGGCACATTCTTTACAACTATCCTGAGCCTGTTGTCATTCTGTTTCAGTTCGAACATCGGAGAATTTCTGTTTATACCGTCAAGCACACTTGAAAATCTCTTGGACCTGAAATACTTTGAAAGAGGATTTGATATGAAGAACGCTATAAGGATACCGTTCTTTATGATAATCTTCTCAAAGCCGAGCCTTTCTCCGAGATTCCTTATCTTCACGATATCAAAAAGCCTTTCCGTCTCCTGAGGCATGGTTCCGAACCTGTCTTTCATCTTCTCCTTCATCTTCTCTATACTGCGGTCATCGGAAAGGGAATCAAGCTCTTTGTATATCCTTATCTTTTCCGAAGTTATCCCTATATATTCATCAGGGATAAGAGCCTCCTGATCCGTCTCTATACTGCAGTCGGACACAATATTGTCATCACCTCTTGCCGATGTCATGCCTGTTTCGACACCGAGTTCCTCCATGGCTTCGGAAAGTATCTTCTGGTAGGTTTCAAGCCCCATATCAGAGATAAAGCCGCTCTGTTCCGCCCCAAGGAGATTTCCTGCTCCCCTGATATCAAGGTCCTGCATGGCTATGTTAAATCCGCTTCCGAGATCGGAAAAAGCCTCTATAGCCTTGAGACGGCGCCTTGCTTCATCAGTAATTGATGTCAATGGAGGGACAATAAGATAGCAGAAGGCTTTTTTATTTGACCTTCCGACCCTTCCACGCAACTGGTGAAGGTCGCTCAGCCCGATATTCTGGGCCTGGTTTATGATGATTGTATTCGCATTGGGAATATCAAGGCCGTTTTCTATGATGGTAGTGCAGAGCAGCATGTCATAGTCTCCTGACATAAAATCAAGAATCTTGTTTTCAAGTACTTTCGGCTCCATCTGCCCATGCGCCACACATATCTTCATGTCAGGTACAAGACGGTGCAATATGTCATTGATCGAACCGAGTTCCTCGACCCTGTTATGGACAAAGAATATCTGTCCGCCCCTGTTGAGTTCATAGTTTATGATACTTTTTATCTCGTCGTCATTAAAAAGCATTATCTCGGTCTGGACAGGTATCCTGTTTGGCGGAGGGGTATTGATAATAGACAGGTCGCGTGCACCAAGCAGAGAAAACTGAAGTGTCCTCGGGATAGGGGTGGCAGTAAGGGTGAGGGTATCTACGGAGAGTTTGAGATGCTTGAGTTTCTCTTTGGCGCTCACTCCGAATTTCTGTTCCTCATCGATGATAAGCAGACCGAGATCCTTGAAATCAAACCCTTTTCCAAGAAGTTTATGGGTGCCTATCACTATGTCCACAGCCCCGCTCCTGAGCCTTTCCTGTATGGAAGATATTTCTTTTGCTGTCCTGAGCCTGCTGACGTATTCTATAGTGCACGGAAAATCCTTGAGTCTCCCTGAAAAAGTATTATAATGCTGCAGGGCAAGTATTGTGGTAGGGACAAGTACGGCCACCTGCTTGCTGTCTGCCACCGCCTTGAATGCCGCCCTTACCGCCACTTCAGTCTTGCCGAATCCTACATCCCCGCACACCAGCCTGTCCATAGGACAGTCATCCTCCATGTCTCTCTTTACTGCCTTTACAGCCTTCTCCTGATCCGGTGTATCTTCATACATGAAAGATGACTCAAGTTCCTGCTGAAGATAGGAGTCAGGGGAAAACGCATATCCCTTGGCAGCCTTACGCCTTGCATACAGCTGTATGAGTTCCTTGGCAATGTCCTTTACTTTGGATTTCGTGCTGTTCTTGAGGTTCTGCCATGTCTTGGAACCCAGTTTATTGATTTTCGGAGGTTCCGCATCCTTGGATTTGTATCTTGATATCTTGTGGAGGGCATGCACGGACACGAATACGGTATCATTGTCCTTGTATGTGAGTTTCACCACTTCATGCACGCGTCCCTTATCATCCCTCATCCTCACAAGCCCGCCGAAAATACCTATACCGTAATCTATATGTACGATATAGTCTCCTATATTGAATGAAGTCAGGTCATTGATGGTCAACTGCTCGCTTTTCTCGACCGCCCTTCTTATGCTCACCCTGTGAAAACGGTCGAATATCTCATGGTCAGAGTAGCAGCATATCCGGTCCTCGTTGTCTATGAAACCGCTATGTATATTCTTTCCGGGACAGAACTCCGGCTGTATACCGCCATTCTGGGATAAAATCGACTTGAGACGTTCCAGCTGGGACTCCTTTTCACCATATATCAGCACCTTGTAGCCTGACTCAAGTTTCTCCCTTATGTCAGCAGTGAGAAGTTCGAAATTCTTGTTGAAGGAAGGCTGGGGAGCAATGCTGAACCTGATAATGTCAGCGGTATTCTGACTGGAGAGGGGAGTGTCGATGAATACATGGCGAAACCTCTTCATAGGCACATAGAAAGACTCTCCGCTGTACATGTCAGGAGAGTCAAACCATACCGTACTGTCTTCAGGAAGAATATCATACAGACATGCCCCGCCCTCATTCTCCCGGGACGAAAAATCAGGGCATATATCCACTTCATCAGCCGTATGTACAGAAAGTTGGGTATTGCAGTCAAATACATTGATTGATTCAATCTCGTCACCGAAAAAACTTATCCTGTACGGATTGTTATAGGAATATGAGAATATGTCCACAATACCTCCGCGTACCGCAAACTGTCCGGGAGAAGATACAAAATCAACCCTCTCAAAACCTTCTCCGAAAAGAGACTTTACAATGTCTTCATGACTTATCTCCATACCTTTGGACAAGTGAAGCAGGGCATTGCCTGTCTTTTCCTCATCAGGTATCATCTCGTCTATGGCCTGGGGATATGTCACTATTACAAGCAGCCCGTCACCGCTGTATTTCAATATGCTTCCTATAGCCGATGTCCTCTGTACGGCGAGTGAAGACTTGTAGTTGCTCTTCTCGAGATTTTTCCCTGAGGCAGGCATAAAAAAGACCCTGTCCCCGTCTATAAGGCCATACAGGTCGGAAGTACAATACTCTGCACTTTCCTTGTCAGGAAGCACAACTACATGGATTCCGCTGACGGCAACCTGCGAAAGCACAAACCATCTTGCCGACAGAAAAAGTCCGGAACAATATGCCTCACGTCCGGTTGAAAGCCTCTTGCCGAGTTCACCGGCAGTCTTGCCACTTATTGTCATCGATGTTGATTATCTGTTGAAAAATTGTTGAAAACCTGTTGAAATGGATGATGAAAACTTATGGAAAATAAATTGGACTTTCTCATAAAATCGTATATACGGCAGGTCTTCATCATGTCAAAATAAATATGAAAAAAGTTTCCAATGATATTACCATACAGTTCTCAACAATGTTATTATTATATAAAATGTTATATACCAATAATATACAAAACTTGTCAACAAATTCACAGCAGTATCAACAACAAACAAGAGTATAAAAAAATTATATTTGTATGTTTTTATGTTGATGCCGCTGCACGGCAAATCTTAAATCTGCCTCGGAAAAATGAACGGACAATTCGACCCACACGATGTGAATTCGGACAAAGATAAGGATTTTGACGGAATAATCAGACCGCAGGAACTTGAAGACTTTTCTGGACAGGACAAGATAGTATCCAACCTTAAAGTATTCATCAAGGCTGCCAGGCTCAGGGGAGAGCCTCTTGACCATGTGCTTTTCCATGGGCCTCCAGGACTCGGCAAGACCACACTTGCGCATATCATAGCCAATGAACTGGGTGTCAATCTGAAAGTAACCTCTGGCCCTGTCCTTGACAAGCCGGGGGATCTTGCCGGACTGCTCACATCACTTGAAGAAGGGGATGTGCTGTTTATAGATGAGATACACAGGCTTTCCCCTGTGGTGGAGGAGTATCTTTATTCTGCCATGGAGGACTTTGTTATAGACCTTGTAATCGACAAGGGCCCCGGAGCGAGAAGCGTGCGCATATCACTGAGTCCGTTTACTCTTGTAGGTGCCACTACAAGGAGCGGCCTGCTCACATCCCCGCTCAGGGCAAGGTTCGGTATCACATGCGCTCTTGAATATTACGATACGGCCACTCTTGTCCATATAGTAAAGAGAAGTTCTTCCATACTTAAGATAGGGGTGGATGATAATGCCGCTTACGAGATAGCCCTCAGAAGCCGCGGAACTCCGCGTATAGCCAATTCCCTTCTGAGAAGGGTCAGGGATTTTGCCCAGGTTGTGGGTAACGGCCATATAGACCTGAAGATTGCGAGGTATGCCCTTGATGCACTCAATATCGACAAGCGGGGTCTTGATGCCATAGACAACAAGATACTCAGAACCATCATAACGAAGTTCAAGGGCGGGCCAGTGGGGGCAAATACTATTTCTACTGCGATAGGGGAGGATCAGGGTACTCTTGAAGAGGTATATGAGCCATTCCTTATAAAGGAGGGTTTCATAGTGAGGACTCCGAGGGGAAGGGAAGCCACTGAACTTGCCTACACCCATCTTGGATATGAGAGGGAGGCTGCGGCAGACGGGGCTGGGGCAGATCCGTCATTATTCTGACCATGGGACATCCGGTACATATCTTTTTCCTTGTGCTGGCCTGTGCATTTCTTTCCGTCGGGAAGGCTGAAGCCTGTACTGCCGTCATCATATCCGGCAAGGCGACGGCTGACGGACGTCCGATGATATGGAAGAACAGGGATACGGGCAATCTCGACAACAGCATACGCTATTTCGATGGTGAGAAATATTCCTTTACCGGGCTTGCGGATTCCGGCTCCAAGGGTGGGGAAGTGTGGATAGGGATAAATACTGCAGGCTTTGCCATCATGAATACTGCATCATATTGCCTGAAAGATGATGATGTCCCGTCCTCTGAGATGGACAGGGAGGGAATCCTTATGTACAGGGCGCTTGAAATATGTTCGGACATAGGGGATTTCGAGAATTTTCTCGATACGTTGTCCCGCCCCATGGGGGTAGAAGCCAATTTCTGCTGTATTGATGCATATGGAGGTGCAGCCTGCTATGAGACTGGAAATACGTCGTACCATAAGATAGATGTCAATGAATGTGAAGACGGTTTTCTTGTGGTCACCAATTTTTCCGTATCAGGTGATCCGCGCAGATGGAAGGGAGTAGAAAGGTATAGGACAGCGTACTCTATATTCAGGGAAATGCAGGCTGAAGGCAGTCTTGCCCGGATACATCCTCTCGGTATTATTGACAGTCTTTCAAGGTCATACAGGCATGAGGTGATGGGGATTGACCTCAGGCGTGATGCAGAGCGGTTTCTGTCGCATACCAGCGGCTGTTTTGCAGACCTTGACTTTATTCCAAGAAGGTCTACATCTGCCTCAGTGGTGATTCACGGCGTTGCACCAGGTGATGACCCTTTCAAGTCTGTCATATGGGCGGCTCTCGGTTATCCTCCGGCATCAGTAGCGGTACCTGTACCACTGGCTGCTGAAGACCATATCCCTGATGCATTGTCTTCATATCCTGATTCGGATAAAGATTCATTCTGCGGACTTTCCCTCTATATCAGAGAGTCTTTTGTATTCTATGAGGATGTGAGCAGCATGTCACGGTATGTCAATCTCAAGTATGTCCTCGGGGATAGTGACTGTACTCAATCCACTGTCGGGTGCTCAATCAAGGCGGAAGCCGGTATAAGGGAACTGTTCGATGCGATATATCACGGCTACCTTTCAGGGCAGTTGTCCCTGCAGGAGTACCATGAAAAGTATGACTGTATATCGCCGCAGTTCTTTGATATCTGTTCGCATTCCTTTGACTGCTATTTACATTATCCCGGGCCGTCAGATACAAATGATATTGATAATGGCTGAATTAATTGTTAATTCGCCTAAAATTCATTAAAATTGTGCCGAAATTTCATTAATCGATATAAAATGGCCGAAAAACTAATTTCTAAGATTCCTGAGGGTCCTTTGTCTGAGAAATGGACAAAGCATAAATCTCAGCTTCGTGTTGTCAATCCGGGCAACAAAAGGAAACTCGAGATCATCGTCATCGGAACCGGACTTGGAGGTGCATCTGCTGCCGCTTCTCTCGGAGAACTCGGTTATAATGTGAAGATCTTCTGTATCAGTGATTCTCCACGCCGTGCACATTCTATTGCGGCTCAGGGAGGTATCAATGCTGCAAAGAACTATCAGAATGACAATGACTCGGTCTACCGTCTTTTCTATGAGACTATCAAGGGTGGTGACTACCGTAGCCGTGAAGCCAATGTATATCGTCTGGCGGAGGTGAGCGGAAACATCATCGACCAGTGTGTTGCCCAGGGTGTACCTTTTGCCCGTGAGTATGGCGGACTTCTCTCCAACCGTTCTTTCGGCGGTGCCCAGGTAAGCCGTACATTCTATGCCCGCGGACAGACAGGACAGCAGCTTCTTCTCGGTGCATATGCCGCACTTAACCGTCAGATAGCAGCAGGTACGGTAAAGAGTTATCCACGTCATGAGATGCTCGACCTTGTCCTGATAAACGGAGAGGCAAAGGGTATAATAGCAAGGAATCTTGTTACAGGTGAAATTGAAAGATTCGGCGCACATGCCGTGGTGATTGCATCCGGAGGATATGGAAATACATATTTCCTGTCTACTAACGCCATGAACAGCAACGGTTCGGCAGCATGGCAGTGCTATAAGAAAGGAGCGTTCTTTGCAAATCCTTGCTTTGCGCAGATTCACCCTACATGTATTCCTGTGCACGGGGACCAGCAGTCCAAACTGACACTTATGTCCGAGTCATTGAGAAATGACGGGCGTATCTGGGTCCCTAAGAAGAAAGAGGACGTGATGAGGCTCCGCAAGAAAGAGATCAAGCCTTCCCAGATACCTGAGGAAGACCGTGACTACTATCTTGAGCGCCGTTATCCTGCTTTCGGTAATCTTGTTCCTCGTGATGTGGCTTCCCGTGCTGCCAAGGAGAGATGTGATGCAGGATTCGGTGTCAATGAGACAGGTCTTGCCGTCTTCCTTGATTTCAGTACTGCAATCAACAGGCTCGGTGAAGAGAAGATACGCGAAAGGTACGGCAATCTTTTCCAGATGTATGAGAAGATTACAGCGACCAACCCTTACAAGGAACCTATGATGATTTATCCGGCCATCCACTATACTATGGGAGGAATCTGGGTTGACTACAATCTCCAGACTACAATACCGGGTCTTTATGCAATAGGAGAGGCCAATTTCAGTGACCATGGCGGAAACCGTCTTGGAGCATCAGCCCTCATGCAGGGACTTGCTGACGGATATTTCATACTTCCTTATACCATCGGAGACTATCTTGCCGGCCAGATTCTCAAGCCTAAGACCGATACTTCGGCACCGGAATTCGATGAGGCAGAGAAGGCTGTACGCGCAAAGATCGACAGGCTCATGTCTATAAAAGGCAAGCATACAGTTGACGAACTCCATAAGAAGCTCGGGCACATCATGTGGGAGTATGTCGGCATGGCCCGCAATGAAGCAGGACTCAAGAAGGCCATCGAGATGATACAGGAACTTCGCAAGGAATTCTGGAGCGATGTATATGTTGCCGGTGACAAGGACAATTTCAACCAGGAACTTGAAAAGGCTCTCAGGCTTGCTGATTTCCTTGAAATCGGTGAACTCATGGCACGTGATGCACTTCATCGCAAGGAGTCATGCGGAGGACATTTCCGTGAGGAGATGCAGACCGAGGACGGTGAGACCAAGCGTGATGACAAGAATTTCATGTATGTTGCCGCATGGGAATATATGGGAGAAGACAAGGAGCCTGAACTCCATAAGGAACCTCTCGTATATGAAAATATCAAGATAGCTACCAGAAACTATAAAGACTGATTAAAATGGATTTGACTTTGAAAGTATGGCGTCAGAAAAACGCCAAGACAAAAGGGCACTTCGAGACCTATAAGGTCAAGAACATATCTCCTGACAGTTCTTTTCTCGAGATGCTCGATATTCTCAATGAGCAGCTCATCCATGAAGGTATGGATCCGGTAGCTGTTGAGAAGGGATGCCAGAGCAGCGGTCCTGTATCTTTCGACCATGACTGCCGTGAAGGTATCTGCGGTGCATGTTCTCTCTATATCAATGGACGTGCGCATGGGCCAGATGATGAGGTTACAACCTGCCAGTTGCATATGCGCAAGTTCAAGGATGGTGATACAATCACTATCGAACCATGGAGAAGCAATGTATTTCCGGTAATCAAGGACCTTGTTGTAGACCGTAAGGCATTTGACAAGATTCTTCAGGCTGGAGGCTTCATCTCTGTCAATACAGGCGGTGTTCCGGACGGAAATGTGATTCCTATCTCTCACGAGACTGCTGAAGAGAGTATGGACGGGGCTGCATGTATCGGTTGCGGTGCTTGTGTGGCCACCTGCAAGAACGGTTCAGCAATGCTCTTCGTTGCTGCCCGTGTAAGTTCTCTTGCCCTGCTTCCTCAGGGTAAGGTCGAGGCGGCAAAACGTGCGAAGGCTATGGTTGCCAAGATGGATGAACTTGGGTTCGGTGCCTGCACCAATACCCGTGCCTGCGAGATGGAATGTCCTAAACATGTGACAGTTTCACATATCGCAAGACTCAACAGGGAATTCATCTCTGCCAAGTTCAAGGAATAGACAATTTTCCTTTCAGATAAAATAGGGTGGGTCAAAAATCTGACTCACCCTATTTTTGTCTGTACTCCTATTCTACCACAGGAAGTTGTCGAAAGGGTAGCGGCCGGCATGGATTTCGGCAACCATCTTGTAAAGGTCGGAACGTAGTTTATCTATGCCGATCTTGTTTTTTGCCGATATGAAGATGCATGGGGTGTTCTCCTTAGCAATCCAGCTTCTCTTGAACTCTTCGAGAGTGTAGTTTATGCTCTTTTTGGGCTCAAGAGAGAACTCATCGTATTCTTCATAGCGGTATGCATCTATTTTGTTGAAAACGACGAAAATCGGCTTGTTTATGGCATTTATATCCCTGAGTGTCTCTTCTACCACCCTGATGTGTTCCTCAAAATTAGGATGTGAAATATCCACGACATGCATCAGTATATCTGCTTCACGCACTTCATCGAGGGTGCTTTTGAATGCTTCTACAAGTTGTGTCGGAAGTTTCCTGATAAATCCTACTGTATCGCTGAGCAGGAACGGGACATTCTCGATTACAACTTTTCTGACAGTAGTGTCCAGTGTAGCAAATAGTTTGTTTTCGGCAAAGACATCACTTTTTGCAAGCAGGTTCATAAGTGTGCTTTTGCCGACATTTGTGTAGCCTACAAGTGATATGCGTACAAGAGAACCTCTGTTGCCGCGTTGTGACGCCATCTGCCTGTCTATCTTCTTCAGTTGCTCCTTCAATCTGGCAATCTTGTCCTGGATGATACGGCGGTCTGTCTCTATCTGTGTTTCTCCAGGCCCTCTCATTCCGATACCGCCTTTCTGTCTTTCAAGATGGGTCCACATCCTGGTCAGCCTCGGCAGAAGATACTGGTATTGGGCGAGTTCTACCTGTGTCTTTGCATATGCGGTCTTGGCCCTTTGGGCAAATATGTCCAGGATGAGGTTGGTCCTGTCCAGGATCCTTATATTGAGTTCTCTTTCTATGTTACGGAGTTGTGTAGGGGTGAGTTCGTCATCGAATATGATGACATCAGTCTCATTCTCTGTAATGTATTCCTTTATTTCATCTAACTTTCCGCTTCTGATGTAAGTCCTTGGGTCAGGCTTGTCTACTTTCTGGATAAATCTTTTCGTACCTTCTGCCCCTGCGGTTTCTGCAAGAAATTCAAGTTCGTCAAGATATTCGTTTACCTGTCTTTCGTCATCGTTCTGTTTTATAACTCCGACAAATATTGCTTTTTCTCTGTAGATGTCTGATGTCATGTTTTTCGGATCTTGTTTTCCGGTGTAAGAAAGACATTTAAGGGCGACCCGAAAAACCTTTTGGGTCACCCTTAATAATCTTATTTTGTATGATATTGAATCTTATCTCAACTGGAATATTACCGGGAATGTGTAGGTTACTTTCACAGCGCGGTCCCTCTGTTTTCCTGGTGACCACTTAGGAGACATTGATACGACTCTCACGGCTTCCTTGTCAAGTGAAGGGTCAACACCACGGAGAACCTTTACATTCTTAACTGTACCGTCAGTATCAACTGTGAACTGCAGCGTAACGCGTCCCTGTACACCGTTTTCCTTGGCAATCTCAGGATAGACCAGCCTTTCGTTCACCCATTTTGAGAAAGCATTTGCATCACCGCCCATGAATGAAGGCTTTTCCTCAACCAACTGGAAAGGGATAGCCTCTTCCTCAACGACTTCCTCTTCAACATTCTCTACGTAGTCCATGATTTCAACACCCATGCTGGCGTCATCCTCAAGGTTCATGAACAGGTCATCATCTACCTGGATCTCATCATCGACGATGTCGATCTGGTCTGAGAGGACAGGGATGCTCGGTGCTGATGGAGGAGGAGGAGGGGTTTCCTGAGTGATTGGAACCATATCCTCTACTTCAACCACCTGTGTGGTCTCTTCGAGTACAGCCACCTGCTTTTCTGCAGTTGTCCATTCGAATGCGAAGTATACAACTGCAAGAGAAATGATGAGGCCCAGTTCAAGGAAAAGCAGTTTCTTGTTTTCGAGATTGGCCTTCTCTGATTTCTTAACTTCCATATTGCTTGTGTTTTATTTCCTTTTTTGCCCGGTAAAGTTAGAAATAATAATTTTTATTTCATAATTTTTTCCATATATGTTGTAGATTTGCGGAAAAATTCAGTTATGATCTCATATCACTTCGAGGAGACTGATTTCAGGTTCCGTCATAAGACAGTTACAAGGAAGTGGCTGACTCTTGTCGCAGAGAGTGAAATCCGCCGTATAGGGGATATAGCGGTTATATTTTGTTCGGACAACTATATTCTTGATATCAACCGCAGGTTTCTCGGCCATGATTATTTTACCGATATCATTACTTTCGACTATTGCGAGGGTGACAGGCTTTCCGGTGACCTTTTTATAAGTGTCGACAGTGTCAGGGAGAATGCCCATGAGTACGGAACAGAGTTCGAAGATGAACTCAACAGAGTCATCGTGCACGGTGTTCTGCATCTTATCGGCTATGACGACCATACGGAGGAGGATATAGCCATGATGCGTGAAAAAGAAAATTACTATCTCTCTCTTCTCGAAGTCTTATAGTTGCCGGGTATGCAAAGGAAAATCTATGATGTCATCGTAATCGGCGGCGGACATGCCGGATGTGAGGCAGCAATGGCTGCTTCGCGCATGGGGTCGTCAGTCCTTCTGATAACAATGGATATGGGACGTTTTGCACAGATGTCCTGTAATCCTGCTGTAGGAGGCATAGCAAAAGGCCAGATTGTCCGTGAGATTGATGCACTCGGGGGATACACCGGAATCGTGACTGATGCTTCTACTCTCCAGTTCAGGATGCTGAACAGGTCCAAAGGGCCGGCAATGTGGAGTCCGCGTGCCCAATGTGACAAACTTCATTTTTCTCTGAATTGGCGAAAATTGCTTGAAAGTAATTGCAGGATAGATATTTACCAAGATACAGCCGTTGATTTTCTCTTTTCTGGTTCCCGTATTGCGGGCTGCCGTACGACTACCGGCGCAATATTCAATTCTCAGACAGTTATCCTGACTGCCGGAACCTTTCTTGACGGCCGTCTTTTCATAGGGAGGAACTCTTTCGAGGGAGGAAGGATCGGAGAACTGTCTTCCCATGGCTTGACTTCGCGCCTTGTCGAGATGGGGGTAAAGACAGCGAGAATGAAAACAGGAACACCTCCCCGTATAGACATATCGTCTGTAGACATATCCCGTCTTCCGAAACAGTATGGCGATGACAGGCCTGAGAAATTCTCATATCTTCCATATCTGTCAACTGCCCAGAACGGGACTCCTCAGATGCCGTGCTTTATAGTACATACCAATCCGGAAGTCCATGACATTCTCAGGAGCGGTTTCAAGGATTCACCTTTGTTTTCAGGTATGATTACCGGGATAGGCCCGAGATATTGCCCGAGTATAGAGGATAAACTCAGAACTTTTGCTGACAAGGATTCGCATCAATTGTTTCTTGAGCCTGAGGGGAGGAATACCAATGAGTATTATCTTCAGGGCTTCTCATCTTCGTTGCCGCTTGACATACAGATTGACGCTATTCACAGTATAAAGGGACTTGAGGAGGCTAAGATTTTCAGGCCTGCCTATGCAGTGGAGTATGACTATTTCGATCCGACACAACTCAGGCCTACCCTTGAAGTTAAATCCATTGAGAATCTTTATTTTGCTGGTCAGGTAAATGGGACTACAGGCTATGAAGAGGCTGCAGCCCAGGGGCTTATGGCAGGTATCAATGCTCATCTCAAGGTCCATGGAAAGGAACCGTTCATACTTAAGCGGGACCAGGCCTATATAGGAGTGCTGATTGATGATCTCGTAACCAAAGGGGTAGATGAACCATACAGGATGTTTACATCAAGGGCAGAATACAGGATTCTTCTCAGACAGGATAATGCTGATTTCAGGCTGACACCGCTTTCGTATGAAATAGGGCTCGCAGACAGTTTCAGATATGACTTTACAATGAGAAAATACGAGTCGGTCTCCGAGTTGAACTCTGCGTTCGATGAAATTTCATTGCGTCCTGATGATGTGAATGATTATCTTTCCTCTGTCTCTTCAGCGCCACTTTCTGAACGGAAAAGATTTTCGGATATTGTAGTAAGGCCTCAGGTAAATCTGTCTGATGCCTTGAAATTTGTTCCACGTGGAACTTTTTATAAGAAAGGCGTGGATATTGAGAAAATTTTCCATAATCCTATTGAAGGTATCTTTCCTCAGGAAAATAATTATCACAATTACTTATCCAGTGTTCCATGCCATGATTCATGTGCAAAAGACAAGTCTTCTGAAGTGCAGGAGATGTCATTGTCAGATGCAATGGAAGTCTTGAAAAATAATACGGATTATCCTGTTTCAAAGTTAGAGGGTGTGGATATGGATGCGAGGATATCAGAAATCTACCGGGATGAGATCCTTGAATCCTGTGAAATATCCATTAAATACAAAGGATATATAGAAAGGGAGCAGAAAATAGCAGACAAAATCATGCGGCTCGAAAATCTTGCAATACCTGAAGATTTCGATTTCGACAAGGTAGAAAGTCTCTCGATAGAATGCAGACAGAAATTGAAGAAATATTCCCCGCGTACTATTGCACAGGCCTCAAGAATTTCAGGTGTGTCTCCTGCCGATATATCAGTACTTCTGGTGTATTTCGGAAGGTAGAAATTTGCAGATGGACTGCTTCTATTTAACTTAGGCGGTTGGGTACGGTTACGGATGAGTCGGTTTTGAAGTATCCGGTTGTCGACTTTCCTGTCTTGATTTTTTACGTGGTCTTTCGGGAAGGGGAGGACTTTGTCCTGGATTTTTTATTTTTTCAGTCTTGACACTATTATAGCGATTGTCCGGTATATTGAGTATGCAATAAGTACCCACCATATCACAATAGCGAATACCGACATTTCAACATCAAATTTATAGTGCTGTACGAGCATTGCAATGGAGCATATTAGGATGACTGCATTGCAGAGCATGCTCACATATTCTTTCCATACAGCGGGCCTGTTTGTCTTGTTCTCTGTATTTTCCATATTATTTATTTTATAATTTTGTTCCACGTGGAACATTATTCAGTTAATTCTGGATTCTATAGTTTTTTCAGTGCAAGTTTAATTATTGATTCCAGACTGGCATCTGGATTTTCTTTAATTACTGCTGATACTGCCTTGTTGACATTTGCTTTTGTGAACCCGAGGAGCACTAGGGCTGTGACCGCTTCTTCAACAATGCTGTTGTCTTTGACAGGGAAGATGGCGGTCTCTGTTCCTCCTCCTTTTGCGATCTTGTCCTTGAGTTCGAGTATGAGCCTTTGCGCACTTTTGAGACCGATGCCTTTAATGCTTTTTATACGGTTGATGTCTTCGGCCAAGATAGCATTCCGTATTTCTTCCGAAGTCAATGAGGAGAGCATCATCCGTGCTGTAGCAGCACCTATTCCTGAGACGCTGATAAGCAGCCTGAAAAGTTCCCGCTCATCTTTCGTGGCAAATCCATAGTACAGTTCCTCGTCCTCCCGGAGATAATGATGTACGAAGACTTTTACATCTTCTGTGTTTTCAAGGCTGCTGAATGTCTGCAGGGATATGAGCATATGGTATCCAATCCCATTGCATTCGACAATGGCGTCAGTAGGTGTAAGTTCAACAAGTTTCCCTTTTATGTATTCTATCATTATGCTGTAGTTTATCTGAAATTCTACATTCTTGTCTGCGTATATATTCTGCAAAAATATCAAAAAACAGTGATGCTGATGCCAAGTGATTGTTGTTTTTGTTAACTTTGCCCGCCTGAAAGGACTATATGCCGGACTATGGATGTGAATGAAATAAGAAGACTTGTTCCTGCTCTTTCACGCAAGGTGTATGGAAGGGATGTGGTATATTTTGACAATGCCGCCACGTCTCAGCGTCCCCAGTCTGTCATCGATGAATGGGTGAGGATGACTGTCAGATGTAATGCCAATATCCACAGGGCTGTGCATCTCATGTCAGGGGAGGCGACAGATGCGTATGAACAGGCGCGGGAGAGAGTCAGAAGATTTATAAATGCAAAGGAAAAGGAAGAGATAGTCTTTACTTCCGGTACGACTGCATCTGTCAATCTCGTTGCATTCTCTTTCGGCGAGGCATTTGTATCCGAGGGGGATGAGGTGATAGTCACAGAATGCGAGCACCACTCCGACATTGTACCGTGGCAGATGATGTGCCAGAGGAAAAAGGCTGTGCTCAGAGTACTGCCTGTTGATGATACAGGACATATCAAGACAGGACTTTTGTCCGGTATGCTGAGTTCAAGGACAAGGATAGTCTGCGTGACCCATATTTCCAATGTCCTCGGGCTTGTCAATCCTGTGAGGGAAGTGGTAAGGCTCTGCCATGGGCAAGGGATTCCAGTGCTTGTCGACGGTGCCCAGGGTATAGTTCATTCCAAAGTCGATGTCCAGGATCTGGACTGTGATTTTTATGCTTTTTCGGGGCATAAGATATATGCTGCAACAGGTACCGGTGTCCTGTACGGGAAGAAGTCTTGGCTTGACAGAATGCCTCCATATATGGGAGGTGGAGAAATGGTAGGAACAGTGCGTTTCAGCGGGACTACATATGCGCCTCTTCCTCTGAAATTTGAGGCCGGGACGCAGAATTTTGCCGGGGCTGCCACTCTCTGTCCTGCTCTGGATTTTGCTGATTCTCTCGCAGAGGATATGTACCTTTGCAGATACTCGGACTGGGTGCGAGACTATCTTCTTGACTCGCTTCTTTCAGACGAAAGGATACATCTTTATGGTGTTCCCGCTGTTAGAGATGAGAAGATACCTCTTTTCTCATTCAGTGTTGAAGGCGTGCACCATGAAGATCTTGCTCTTATTCTGGACAAGATGGGGATAGCGGTACGGTCCGGGCAGATGTGTTCCGAACCGCTTATGGACAGGTTCGGTGTGACAGGGATGCTGCGTGCATCCCTTGCTCCATATAACACTATGGAGGAGGCTGAATATTTTATGGCAAGTCTCGGAAAGGCGATAGACATGCTGCGGCAATAAATGTTGAAAGTTATGGAAAAATCTTTGCAAGATATTGAGAACGAAGTAGTTGATGAGTTCTCCATGTTTGATGAGTGGCTTGACAGGTATGAGTATCTTATCGAACTTGGAAAGGCATTGAATGAATATCCGGAAAGCCTCAAGACAGATGATAGACTTATAAAAGGTTGTCAGTCAAGAGTATGGCTTGACTCTAAAGTCGAGGACGGCAAGATTTTCTTCAACGCCGACAGTGATGCCATAATAACGAAAGGCATCATATCCCTGCTCATCCGTATATATTCCGGCAGGACACCGGAAGAGATTCTCTCTTCTGATTTTTCTGTTGTGGACAGGATAGGTCTTAAGGAGAACCTTTCTCCAACAAGGGCAAACGGACTCGTTTCGATGATAGCCAAGATCAGGGAGACTGCTGCAGAAAACAGATGATGTGTGTCCTCATTTCTATGAAATCAGGCGGCTATGGATTTGAAGAACATGTTCAGAAGACGTAAGGCTGGACTATTGGAAAATGAAACTGAAAAGGAGAGGCTTATGGCATTGGAAAGAGATATAATTATGGCATTGAGACAGGTCTATGATCCTGAAATACCTGTCAATATCTACGATCTCGGGCTGATTTATGAACTGAAGGTCGACGAGGGGCATAATGTCTATATCCAGATGACCCTTACTGCACCGAACTGTCCTATGGCGGACTATGTGGTGGATGCTGTCAGGGCTGCTGTCGAGGATGTGCCGGGAGTCGTGAGCGCAAAGATTGAACTCGTGTTCGAGCCTGTATGGGACAAGAGCAGAATGTCTGAGGAGGCGCTTGTGGAACTCGGTCTCGATGAATAGTTGTATTTCTCTTTATGGAAGAATATCCTCTGTATCTCGGTCTAGGCTCCAATATAGGCGACAGGAAAGGAAACATCATTGAGGCTCTTGCGCGTCTTGACAAGGCATTAGGCTGTCATTATGATGCAGTTTCCGATTTGGTCGAGACTGATCCGTGGGGATTTGAGGCGGATGAAAAATTCATGAATGCGGTTGTACGCTATATCATGCCTGTTCCACGGGGAACATCGGAATATGTAGGATGCGTGAACGCCCATGCCGATGAAGCGAGAAAGATACTTCGGATATGCAAAGACATAGAAAAATCCATGGGCCGGACGGAAAATGTTGAATACGGGCCGGACGGGAAACGCATGTATCATTCACGAATCATCGACATCGACATTCTTATGGCAGGGGACTGGCGCATCGATGAACCTGATCTGAAAATCCCTCACCCGCTGATGCAGGAGAGGGATTTCGTGATGATTCCGCTAAGGCAGATTATGGATAGGAAATAGTCTTGCCGTCAAATTATATTGATTGCTTTCCACTTTTTACCGCACCACGTCTTGTTGTTCCTGTCCAGTTCACCTGCGGTAGGTGTACCGTAGAATGTAAGTGTACATGATTCCGTATCCATTCCGTCAAAGGCAGTGCTGTCGACCTCGGATACTGCTCCTAATTTCATGGCACCAAGACTCGTACACCCTTGAAAGGCAGACGCGCCTATAGAGGTGACACTCTTCAGTATAGCCGAGGTCATTCCTGTACAGTTTGCAAAGGCGGAATGCCCTACTTTAGTGACTTCACCCAGTTCAGTATCAATGATTCTCCCCCCCCGTCTGGTCCGCAAGACATTCAAAAGACGGACAGGCAGCGGAGAGCATGCAGCATAATGCAATGTACTTGATAGATTTCTTCATACAGTCAGAAGATTGATTGGATATGACAGACAAAACATTTATTCAGCAGATGTTCGTTTCAGGTCATTTCTGCACTGAAAAAATATGATAAATTTGATTATCATCAAACTTACATGAAAATTAATCATATTCCTTCTGTGACTTTGGAAGAATATTCTTATTTTTGCAGGCTGTGGCCGATAAGGGGACTGGCAGACAGTTCCATGGCAGTAATCATTTTCATAAAACAGATGCTATCATGACTCAGGATGAACTTTTCAAGACTCTCGTGGCACATTGCAAGGAATACGGATTCATCTTTCCTTCCAGTGAGATCTATGACGGTCTTGCCGCCGTATATGATTACGGGCAGATGGGAGTGGAACTTAAGAACAATATCAAGAGATACTGGTGGGAGGCCATGGTCCGCCTTCATGAAAATATTGTCGGTCTCGACTCATGTATTTTCATGCATCCTAAGATTTGGGAGGCATCCGGACATGTGGGGGCATTCAATGATCCTCTCATCGACAACAAGGATTCTAAAAAGAGATACCGTGCTGATGTCCTTATAGAGGACTATATCGCCAAACTTGAAGAGAAGATAAGGAAAGAGGTAGAGAAAGGCAGGAAAAAGTTCGGGGACGGCTTTGACGAGACGAAGTTCCTTGAGACCAACCCTAATGTTCTGAGAAACAAGGCCAAGATAGAAGAAGTGCGTAAGCGTATGGCAGATGCCCTCAATGCCAATGACCTTGCGGAACTCCGTCAGATAATCATCGACTGCGAGATTGTGTGCCCGATATCCGGAACGAAGAACTGGACTGAAGTCCGTCAGTTCAACCTGATGTTCAGTACCCAGTTGGGGAATACTTCCGATGATACCAATGTCATCTATCTCCGTCCTGAGACTGCCCAGGGTATCTTCGTCAATTACCTCAATGTGCAGAAGACCGGCCGTATGAAGATTCCTTTCGGAATAGCACAGATAGGCAAGGCTTTCAGAAACGAGATAGTTGCCCGCCAGTTCATCTTCAGGATGAGGGAGTTCGAGCAGATGGAGATGCAGTTCTTCATAAAGCCGGGTACTGAACTTGACTGGTTCAAGACATGGAAGCAGAACCGTCTGGCATGGCACGAGGCTCTTGGTATGGGAGATGAAAACTACCGTTTCCATGACCATGAGAAACTTGCACACTATGCAAATGCCGCTACAGACATCGAATTCAACTTCCCGTTCGGCTTCAAGGAGCTGGAAGGCATACATTCAAGGACTGATTTTGACCTCGGGAACCATCAGAAGTTCTCAGGGAAGAAAATCCAGTACTTTGACCCTGAAAGCGGGGAAAGTTATACTCCATACGTCATCGAGACTTCAATCGGAGTGGACAGGATGGTGCTTGCTGTGCTTTCCAATTCATTGAAAGAAGAGACTTTGGAGAATGGTGAGACCCGTACTGTGCTGAGCATTCCGGCTCCGCTTGCCCCTGTGAAGGTCGCTGTGCTTCCTCTTATCAAAAAAGACGGGCTTCCGGAACTCGCCCAGACCATCATGGATGAGTTGAAATATGATTTCAACTGCCAGTATGACGAAAAGGACAGCATCGGCAAGAGATATCGCCGTCAGGATGCCATCGGCACCCCGTTCTGCGTCACAGTAGACCACGACTCCTTCAACGACCATTGCGTGACCGTACGTGACCGCGATACCATGACACAGGAAAGGGTGAAGATAGAGGATCTGCACAAGATCATCAACGACAGGGTAAGCA